>JANNGQ010001101.1:0-5312 GCA_031403975.1 Planctomycetota bacterium | reverse complement strand
GTCCGGCTCCATGGGCAACCTGACTTGCATCATGGCGCAGACAGAGCGCGGCCAGGAAGACCGCGCTCCGTTCAGACCGTTGTTGCTGAAATTGCTGTCTGTAATCGTGACTGTATTGGGCGTCCCTGAGAACGGCTGATTCGGATCGTTTTTGTCGTTGCCCTGCACATCCACATCAATGCCGTCACCAGCGTTTCCAGTGGCCGTGACATTGTGGATGACGGCCGTCAGCAGTGACGAATCCTGGCGACGCAGGTTGATGCCATCTCCGTTGAGGATCGGATCTGGTCCATCGACGGTGCCGGTGATTGTCGTGTTGCTGATATTGACGTTGGCATATCCGTTGCCCGTCACGTTGACTGCGATGCCCGCATCACCGTTGCCGTTGATCGTATTCGCGGAGGTCGTCGGAGAACCGCCGATCGTCAGATTCTGGATGTTGTTCACAACCACCGCCGGCGGGCCCGGAGGATTATTGTTTGATCCGTTCAGATTGCTCACGATGCCCCCGGACACGTTCTGCGAAATCGTGTTGCCCTCAATAACGACCTTCATCACGGCCTGAGTCGTGGCAGACACATTGGAGGTCAGAGCAATCCCGGCTCCGCCATTGCGGCTGATCGTGTTGCCCTTAATAATGCGATTGCTGGCGGGCGTTCCGAAGTCAATTTCTCCGCCATTGTCGATGGTCAGAGCAACGCCATTGCCGGAGTTTTCGTCGATCAGGTTGTTGAAGAGATTGCCGTGGATGGTGCCGCCATTTGCAGCAAGTGCGCGGACGCCGTCGGAGTCATTCCCGGTAATCGTGTTGCCCTGAGAGAATGTAGCTCCGCCGATTGTGTTCGTGCCCGTTCCGCCGATCGTGCTGTCGGCATCAATGAAGGCTCCGGCTCCGTCAGCTCGCAGGTCGATCCCGCGACCTCCGTTGTCGGCGATTGTATTCCCCTGAATCGTCACACCTTCAGCGACAGCATTGTCCTGCATGAAGATTTCGATTCCGTCTCCGCCGTTCTGAGTGATCGTGTTATTGATGAATGTTGACAGCTCAAGAGTGGCACTGTCTGTGGCATTGATCCGAATCCCGTCGCCAGAGACTCCGGCTACCGCCGCATCACGCGTTCCAAGAGCGTTGATCAGCTGCTGAACATGGAACACGTTTATATTCCCCTGCTCCGCGTTCTGTCCGGAATATCCGAACTCACGCTGAGTCAGTCGAGCCTGGTTGGTCAAGTCGATTGCCCCGGTACCCATCACGGGTGCGGCCCCGGTCGGTGTCTGAGATCCTGCGACATTCATATGAAGCAAGGACAGGTTGTGCCCGATCTCGTGTGCGATCGTTCCTGAGAGCACATTTCGGGTAAACGTCAGATTCCCGGATGTCAACGCATCGCTCAGAGCGGGAGTGCCGTCCGCAGCAGCGTACTCCAGGTGCAACCCCGGGGGATCCGGCAGGATCACAATATCCGCAGGCGTCAGACCGCCCATAGAGTTCAAAGTGTCCGAGAAGACCGATGAGATATGATCACCATCAGTGAACCCAAAGTTCGGTCCAACGCCATTGGCGTCTCGTGCCGCACTCAGGAATGCGATGCCGGTGATCCCACCGCTGCCTGCAGCCGTGCCGCCGATAACCGTGGTGTAGTATTCAGTCGCACCGACGGTCGGCGCCGTCCCAAGATCTCCGATCACAAAATTGACGTCCAGTTGCTGGCCGTCGGGCATCGGGCTCCGAACGTCGTTGCTGATCGTTGGAATTCCATAATATGTCGTCCGGACGGTGTCCAGCACCGCATTGGTCACAGTGTCGTAGTCCGATGCCAGGAATCCAAAACCCGTCACATCAAACGGCGTCATCGTGCCAAGACCGAGGAACGGATCGGTGATCGACTGTCCCACCTCCACAAAATCCAGTATGAACGTTAATGTCGGTGTCGTGTTCTGTGCCGGCGTGGATGAAATCAGATTGTTAAGTGCATCAACCTGACCAGTGGCTGTATCACGCAGGTCCATCGCAACGCCGGCGTTGAGATTCCCGATGAATGTGTTCCCCAAAGCTGCAGTCGGTCCTCCGATGTCAAATGCACCCTGGCTGGCGTTTTCTCCGAAGATGCAGAGACCGGCGATTACATTCGCGTTCATCGTGTTGCTCACGATGCCCTGATCGAGATCGCCGTTGCCATTGAGATCTTCACCGGCATCCAGAGTGCCGTCGCCGTCTGCGTCTTCAGACACGGCACTGAAGATGCCGCCGTTCAGGTAATGCAGGAACGCGCCGTTTTCCCCGTTTATGGAAAACGTATTGTTCCTCATGCTGAAGAGATTGTATGTTCCGCCATCGGTTTCTCCGATGTAGCCGTTGAGTGTGTTACCTGCCGAAGTATTGTCCTCAACAACCGCATTGATTGTCGAACCGGTCCCGCCGGACAGCACGATCCCGTTGCCGTTGCCGGTTGTGGCGTTCCCCACAATGCCGGTTGGTACCGTGGCATTGTTCGGATCGTCCGCATTGATCGTCGCACCTGGTTCGGCAACGATGCTCAGGCCAGCCACGCTGTTGTTGCTTGCGATGTTGTTCCGGACCAGCAGATCCGCCGTGGAACCAGCAGCGATCGTTAAATCGAGACCATTGTTTGAAGTACCGATGAGCCCGTTGAATTCGTTCAGATCGATGATGACTCGCCCGGATACGTCCTGGAGCAATGCACCGTTCGTATAGTTCGTGAAGATATTACACGTCAGATTCACGTCGGTGATCGGCAGTGGATTCACAACTCCGTTGCCGAACACTGTCCCCGCTGCGTTGGCCGCGTCGATCCGCATTCCGATGATCTGGTTGTTGTTGCGGACTCGTACCACGCTGCCACCAGCCACCATAATCGGATTGCTGATCAGCGGACCGAGGTCAGTTGCGGTTGGCGTCCCCGGAACAATGCAGTCCGGGTCGAGTGCAAACGACTTGGTCGACGACAGCAGGATCTGGTTGTCAAACAACCCCATGCCGCCGTTGACAGTCAGATTCGTACCGGTATCGTCGTTGCGAGGTTTCACTCTGATGAGATCGACAGAAGCGTTATTCGCGGAAGCCGCCGCCTGCAGTGAGCTGAATGGGCTCTCAAACGTTCCGTTGCCGGCGACCGATGCATTCGGGTCCACATTGAACAGACTGAACGCCATGCCGGTCACGGAATTGATGCAGGCTTCCGGTGCAATCACGGAATCAATATTTGTGTGAATCCGCGTGCTGCGCACGACAGGATCCTGCAATCGTTCGCAAACGACTCGCGGTTTCAGAATGCGCCGGTTTTTGTAGTTCGGCAGATCGTACTGCAGGCTGACCCAGCTGTTCGTTCCAAACGTGTCATCGGACGTCAGGTACGTGTTGACGGTCAGGTTCTGAGTGATCAGCGCCTCCCAGCGAGCCTGAAAGCCCGTCGTGTCGTAGCCCGTGTCGTTGCCCAGCATGTACAGTCCGGCATACATATTCAGGCCATAGCGTCCGAGGAACGGCAGTGGTCCGCCGGTCTCAACGTCGAATCCAGAGTACGCATTCTCGCGGACTTCATTTCGCAGCATGAACGCGTTGAATCCGCTCAGCGCCACATTGGGATCCAGCGTGCTGCTGATCAGCGTCGAATCGTTGCCGACGACGAAGTAACCGTTGGCTCGCCAGTCGATGTACTTGCCCAGCGATTCAAATCCCGCTGACATCCGATACCAGTCGCTGTTCCCATAGCCTTCGTCGTAGTCACCGAAAATGTTGACGCCGAACACACGGTTCCGCATTTCGTCGAAGTTGCGGTACACAAGACCGGCGTTGCCCAGCGGATCGCCGCTGTTGGTCACAGCGGCCGTAACGTCTCCTATCAGTACCGTCTGATTGGAAATAATGTGATGCGGAATCCGTGCGTTGAGCCGTTGGTAGCCTTTGTCGAAGCCCAGTCCGCTGTCAAAATTCGATTCAAACATCATGATCGGGCCGAACGGCTGCTGAGGCGCGTAAAACACATTCGGAACTGCTTCTGTGGCAGAAAACGAACGCTCGAAATACGGAGCGTACGGCCCCGGCTGCGGATAGGGGCTCGGCTGGACCGGGGGCTGATTCATGGTCACCGAACCGGCACCCATCGGGTCCGGCGTGGGCGTCGCAACTGTGCCATCCTGCGGCGAGTATGACGACATCCGGACAACGCCGGGCTCGTCTCCGACCGAGATATTCGCGACCGTGATCAGAGCAACGCTGCTGATGATGAGGGACGCCGTGGCAAGGATTCGTGTGGGTTTCATCGATTTTTCCGATCGAGCCGTACTGACAAAGTCTGTCGGACGCGCCGACACTGACGGTTACTCTTGTCGATCGGATGTTTGAGTCTGCCGGGTTGAGTTAAAATGTGAGGGATGTGCGGATCGTTCCGAATGTAACCGTCCTGCCGGAAACTCGGATCGTGCTGATCTTCCCGATTGCACCGCGCAAGGTCCGGCAGATGTTGCCGAAGGACGGACCGGTGACGTAAGCCCAATGGCACTCACTTTGTGGAACAATTGTCCCCAATTGTTCATCCGATCGGGGCCGGAACAGTTGAGACAACTGTTCTACACTGTGACAAATCAGCCAAAGTGAGTGCCATTGGGCGCAAGCCACCCGTTTCGGAGCGTTGGATTTCGAGAGCCCCGAAGGGCAACGCCATGATGGATTTTTGTAGCCGGATTCGTGAGAATTCGGGGGTGGCCCGGTAACACCGAAGTCTCACGACTTCGGATACGAACGCATTTCCTCATGTCTCATCGCGAAAGATCCCTCACGGCGTTCCACTTCAGGGCTGATCGCGTGGAATTCACACGATCCCAGTGGCGCACGAGACGGCAAAAAGTGCCGCAACCGTTTCGAACGAAACGACGTCCGGGAAAAACACGCCGCAGCCCCGTCGTTTCCGCAAAGGCCGCACCCACCGCAGTCGAACGTCGGCAGATGAGTGGGTTCGGACGTGGCACCATGTCACTCTTTTGACTTGTTCTGCTTGGCGGCTGTATCGGTGTACCCGAACAGGCCGCGAGCGTCGGACCAGCGGTCGCGCCACCAATTCTTGCGGGCAAGTTCCTTTTCTGCGAGATGCCGGCGAATCGGCTGGACGACAAATTGAGTCACCGGATACCAGATCTGCACGGCCAGTCGCATCAGCGCTTCCAAAACGTTGAAGACCTGAAGTGCCAGAACGAGAATTGGAGTGATCGTCAGACGCACAGGACTGGCGACGAAAGACAAATCGGTCTGCAATACACCCACACCGGCCAGCAATAGAATAATCAACGCTACC
>JANNGQ010001100.1:0-6168 GCA_031403975.1 Planctomycetota bacterium | reverse complement strand
CATTAACGCAAACGTTGCGACTTTGGCACGATATCGATGGTGTTGGCTACGCCCCATGAGTGTGTTTGCTTTTGTGGCATAACTTTGAATTATCCGGGCTGAGCGCGTGATATCCGTATATTGGATAGAAGAGCCGCGCTCCTTGTATGGATATTGGATATTCCTCGCCGAGCGCGCGATATTGGATATTGAATGCCGCTGGACTGAATTCGACGATATCGACTTGCTCGGTGTGTGTCAACAAGTTCAGACGTGGCGCACGAAGGTGGTGGCAGTCGCGGATTTCTTTCGTCGCCGCTGTTGTAGGTCCTTGTGCCCGACAGCAGTCCAAGTAGGTCCCGCTTGCCGAGCGGGACTTCGCGGCTTGCCGCGACCTGAGTGCATGAGATCTGACAAAACCGGCCTGTCCTGGTGATTGCGCGTCGCACCGGTTCGCCTTTCGGCGAAAGTCCGTTCCGGTAGAATGGAACTTCTTGAAGGCCGCACACTGCGGAACCCCTCTTGCATGTTGCTCGCACAAGGTTGTATTGCAGCCGTTTTGCAGCTTTGGTGGAGTTGCCGAGAAGCGAGTCGAGGGTGCGGTGGGAACGCGGACTCGGTGACGCCGACGTTTCACGACTTCGGGAAGAAATGTCTTAGCCCACCCTTGCCAGTGGTACGACTTCTTTTGCAGTTACCGGTTGTCAGCTGGCTGCTTACAGCTTTCAAACAGAAACCAGGGCCACGTCCGGCTGTTGAGGGTCGCGATGTGCTCAGCGCTCAGCTCTCGGGATCGCCTGAGCTGTGGTTCCAGGTCGGCCGTAACGGAGTCCCGGATCCGGTCGCCGAGCTGCTGAATCTCTCGCCCGATATCGCCGGCTGCCTGACCGGATTCGCGGGCTCGTTTCATCCGCTCGACAGCGTCGTCTTTTTGCTGGACGAGTGACGTCAGTGTGAACTCAAGAGCAGAGGAAAAGACACCCGTACCAAAATGCCGATGCGGATTGAACTGCAGGTCCCGAAGCTGTTCGCCGATGTCCTGTAGTCTCCGAAGCTCATTCCGCTCCGATTCAAACAGGAATCGCGAAGCACTCGCAACGGCAAACGGTGGCGGATCGACATGCCACCAGGCTCGGATCAGTTCGTCCGTGTAACGGTCGTAACGTCCGCCACCAGTGCCGTGGACAAACAGATCACTGAAGATCACTCGCAGGATGGCGGTAATCAATGCGCCGCGCGGCACCAGCTGCATTCCCGAGCCTGTGAATTGCGGCATCGCGTCACTCGCATCGTTGCGGACTTTGAGGACCCTGCGAGTCCCGCGGGTGTGGTCGATGATCCAGAACGGCAACTCACATTCGTCCGTGTCAATCTGCAGATTCGGGAACGGGTTGGCCTCGTTGCGGATTCTGTGTTCCGTCCGGAAAGCGTTCAGTGTGTCGTTGTAACATTGAGCAAACTTCCGCGGTGTTGCGAGGATCTCCTCCGTCACGGCGACGACTTCCGGGAAGGAGCAGATCGTCGACAACGGCAGTTCGAGCATTCTCTCGCCGATGCCTGCGTTTCGGCGGATGAGGAGATTGGCTTCCATCATCGAATCAGTTCTCAGTCTGGAATAGTCTGCGGCGATGTGCTGCAATCGTCCGGCCTCGGCCCGGCATCCGACCGCACTGAGGCTTTCTGCAGCCCGAGCGGCCACTGCCTGCAGCTCCGCCGGTGATTTCAGTCTGCCGGAGCCGTACAGCGATGCCGCCCGGCCGAACGATGCAGAGACTGTGATCAATCGCGGCAGTGTCACAGAGGAGACTCCTGCAGCCAGGAACGTCGCAGCGTTCTGATCTTCCGGAGCGTGCGGTGCGGACTGCCCGGAAGCCTCCGACCCGGGAAACACGAATGCACCCGCGTCGCCTTCATCCGTATCGATGACGACTGCGACGGCGATCATACGGTTCCGTGCAGCGAAGTCTTCCGTGGTCTCGTACTTGAACGTAAGTCCGGAATGAAAAATCACCGGCTGGTGTCCGGTCATGATCAGCGGCGTCGTCAGCGGATCGCCTGTCAACAATGTCGTATTCGTGCCATACATTCTGACGGTGCCGGAAATCTCCGGCAGTCGGGCCACGTATTGTTCCGCGGTCTCGACAAGTCTTCGGCGGGCCGAATCCCTCAGCCGCTGCAGGTCAGCATTGCCCAAACGGGCAATGACCGTCGGCCACGATGACAGCTCGGGTTCGAGTTGTTCGGCCGAATAGACTGACATGTCTGAGACCCTGATTGAGCCGGATGCATGAACAATACTTCACGCGGTTGAGATACCATTGACCTGCTTCAGTGAGGCCGGAGTCAACGAAGGATTCATGACGTAGCTGCTGTCCGACAACGCAAAGCCTCGCTGACGCTTCGGGTTAGTGTAGTGCAGCCTCGGATGTCTCAGGGTTGCCCGCACGACGCAAATGTCAGTCGTTATCAGCTTTGGCAGGCGTCTGAATCTGCTTCGCCAGTTTCCACACTTCGCTGAGGGGCACAGCCAGCGTCGACTCACGGGCGCGTCGGGCGATGTTGATGGCGACAATCCGGCCGGACGAATCGCACAGAGGACTACCACACTCTTCGGGAGCCAGCGGGATGTCGTGCTGCAGAACGCCGTCAAATCCACTGCGGCGTTCGCTGACCCGACCGGAGCGACCGTCGAGGAACTCGGACCGCTCAAACTGCTCGCCGGGATCGTGGTGCAGGCGTACAGTCGCGGAATGCTGATTCGGAAATCGAAATGAATTAATCGTGAGCCAGTCCCCCGGCTGATGCTGTTTCAGGATTCTGTCGGCGTCCTCTAACGACGAGACAACCATACCGTTGAACGATTGGATCAGCTCGCCAGGGACAAGGTTGGCAGCTGCCGCCGCACTGCCGGGATCAACGTCCGTGACGATGACCGCCTTTGTCCGAATCTCCGTATTCAGCACTGCCCCGAACCGGCATGGGAGGTCCGGTTCCGTATGGACTACGCGCGACACGATTCCGGCTCGACGGAGTCCATCCGCATTGTTCGCGGCGAACACGAGCCGAAAGCAGGAACTGCCCGTCCCGGCGTCCTTTTCCTGTTCCGGATCATCCAACGTCGGCACGTTCGGCTGCAATTCGGCGAGCCGGAGGATAGCAACGTCAAGCGAGGTATCGGATCTCACAACCGATGCAGAACATTCCGTTCCGCTGTCCATGCGGCACTGAATCTGAAGACCGGGAGTCAGTTCGCTGAGCTTTGTCGCGACCAGAGAATCCGATAACAGCGTTCCGAGGACTACCGGCACTTTATGCCGTGCATCGTGACGGAGTTCGACCGTTCGCGCCTGACAGGCGGCCCCGACTGAAGGAAGCGACGTCAGCAACACGGGCGTGGAGTTCGCGGAGGCATCCGGTAACACGGCACTGCCGAGTTTCGTCAGGTCCAGTACCGGCAGCACAGCCAACCGCAGGTGGTCAAGCGGCAGATGAAGATTGGACTCACGACCGATTCCGATCCTGCGATGCAGACCGATCAATTCGCCACGCTGGTTGACGATCGGTCCTCCGGAATCACCCGAGGTCAGGCTGCAGGACGATCGGAGAGCCTGCGGTTCGGAGGCAAGGATTTCACCCAGTCTCAATACCGGAGACATTCCGTTGCTTTCACGACCTGGATAACCGGCGGCAAAGGCGATCGCGTTCCTGGTGTGTGGATCGTTCAGAGAAACGGGAATTGGACTCAGAATTCCGTCACTGGCGTCAATCTGCAGTACGGCAACGTCTGTCACGGCATCTCTCAACAGAATCGCGGCCTCCGTCGTGGCCCCGTCATGAAAAATGATGGTGACCCTGCCGGAGTCTCCATGCAGGCCGTGAGCAACAGTCAGCACATGACCCAGCTGCGTGACAATGACGCCCGAGGACCGATCGGTACCTGAAATAATCCGCACTGCAGCGTTGTGCAGGGAGCGACACACGGATGACTCAGCATCTACACCATCACCCGTCATGGCGCGGATATTTGCGATGCCGTGCAGCACTGCAAGGCTGGAAATGGTCAGAATCAGAATCTGAGACTTGCGGAACATCTGATTCATCGAAACTGCGAAGTGCACTCATCCCGGAATTGCCACCGGACACGGCCCGGAAAACCACGCGGAAACGATCGGCCAAACGTGCCGGAAGTGCAAGTCATCGGCGACGGCGCAAAACGCGGCACATCCGGAACAATCGTTACAGTTTCTCAAATTGCCTGACCGATACTTCCGACAAGACCGTTCTGTTGCGCAGAGTTTGCCGGCGAGTTCGCGCAGATTCTGCTGATGACAGACGGGAGAACACCCAGCGAAGGCAGTGAACTCACTGCGACTTCTCCAAGGATGGATCAATGCGGATTCGGCACTCACTCAAAGCGTTCGTGCCCTTCATTTTGATGCTTGCTGCCGGAAAAAGCGGTCAGGCTCAGCAGGGACCGCCGATGCCGCCGCAAGGCGTTCCTGCCGGTTATGGCATGTATCAGCGTGAACCGGCGTACCAGAACCTGTTTGACCAGACATACCAGTCCGACGGTCTCTGGATGAACAATACAAATAACGGTTTCGGTGCTTTCAATCGCCCCCGGGACTGGTACATGAATGTCGACTACACGAAGACCAAGACCCGCAGTATGAAGGGCCTCGTCGGAGCCGAAGGCGTACAGACATACTACCAGCAGAATGATCCGGCGAACAACGAGATTGTAGCGGGGCTGGCTAACTACGGTTACTTCGACGCCGGTACTGCGACCATGATTCCCGATCTGAAAACGCACGGCATACAGCTGAAGAGCGGGTTCTGGAATCCTGACGGTTCAGGACTCATGCTCAATGCATTTTACAGTGCGCACAATAACTCAATATTTGATGCACGCTTCAACGCGCTGGCCGCGCGTCCTGTGGATGCCCTGACGGCACTCCGGCTTCGCCGCAATGGCGGTCGTGACGATGGTACACCGTTTAACGCGAGCGGTCGAAACGACCTGGACATCGTGGAAAACGATATCCTGGCACCCGGTCAGGCATTTGATACGACGGACAGCATCGGACACGGTTTTTTCGGCTCGACGTTTGATGTACTGGATCGGACTGTCTTGAATCTGTACGGGATGCCTGTTCTCAGCGGGAACACAGACTTGATCCAGAACGGCGAAACCATGCCGTATGACCTGCAGTACATTCTTGAGCATTCGATCCAGACTTTCGGAGGTACAGCCGACTGGGCGTTCACACCCGTGTACGAAAAAGGCAACATCACGGTTCGCCCGATTTTCGGAGCCCGATATATGCAGATTGACGAGGGTTTCCGCTTCTACGGTGCGTCAACGCTCCTGTCCTACGGACTGGACAATGCCGATGCGGATACGCCGATCAATGCGAAGGTCTTTCCACCAGCCGACGGTATTGATGACGACAATGACTTCATTCCCGATACACCAGATGAACCAGGAAACTCAGTCAATACGACAACGACGACTTTTACGCCCCTGATCGGACTGTCAAATCATCTGATCGTGAAGTCGTTCCTGAACAGCAAAGTCAACAGTAATCTGGCTGGACCCGAGCTGGGTCTTCAATACGATCTGGGCGATGCAAAGGGAATGAAGATCTCCGGTTCGACCCGCGTGGCTGCGATGGTCAATAAGGAGAATCTGAAACTCAGTGGCGACAACATCGGCAACGCCATGGGAATCGAAGTGATTCCCGACCCGATCACCGGAAACAACATCTTTGGTAGGATGTTTGACACCGAGACCACCAATGGTCCGTCACAGAATGCATTCAGCGATGCTGACCACAGTACGCATCTTTCGCCGCTGTTCGAACAGGGACTGAACCTGCAGATACCGCTGTTCAGCAGGGTTCCCGTGATCAAAGACATGTGGCAGTTTGAAGACGCAGCCCTGAACCTCGGTTGGTCGTATTTGTGGGTCGGCCTTGTCGCCGACCCCAACGATTCGATCCTGTACCAGTCCAGTCCGGTCACGGGAATTTTTCCGGAAATTGTCCCGGAGCGCGACAATTTCACTCAAACGACTCTCAGCGTCGGCGTGAGCTGGAGCTACTGATCGGTCGAATTTCTGCGTTGTCCCGGTCCATAAAGCCCGATGCGCGGGTGAAATGATTGGCTGCCTGCCGTGTCGTCTTTCCG
>JANNGQ010001099.1:0-1530 GCA_031403975.1 Planctomycetota bacterium | reverse complement strand
TGCAAACGAATCGTGTGGCGCCAACTTTGGATTTTTGGGTAGAGATGTTTGGGTCGCTTCGTCGGGGATCCGGCGATCCAGACATTGCCACGTCAGAACATTCAAAAGAGGAATCGCCCGAATCAGTGAACCCCAAATATCAAACGTGACGCCACACTAGCGTACGGTTTCTGCCGCAAGAACCGGGGCCAGCGCCCTGCGGCTAAAACTGTTGGCCAGCCGCTCCGTCGGCTGGAATTCAAATCCCCGCCGACGGAGCGGCGGGACAACAGTAATTCGGCCAACGCCCGATTCCAGGATTAACGCAGCTCTCGCGAGGCATTCGGACGCGGCTCGCTCGCGACGAAGATTACGGAAACAGCAGTGCGACTTCCACTGACCAGTCATTCAGCAGATCCGGAGCTGAGAGACGATCGGTGCCTTTGAAAATCCGGATCTCCGTGGTGCTTCTGTACTCTGTCACGTGCTTCTGTTGCGGATCGACGACCCACACGACCTGACATCCTCCATCGATCCACGCCAGGGCTTTCGCTTCGACCGCGCTGAATGAATCGGAGGGTGAAACCACTTCAACTGCGAGGTCCGGGCAGCCTGGCCAGAACGCTTTAACAATCCCGACCTTTCTGGCTCGGGCCTTGGTTACAAACGCGAGATCGGGGGCTCGCACGGTATCGGGATTACGACTCACAACAAATCCTGTTTCGGCTGCAAACACCTCACCAAGATCGTTTTCCTCAACAAACTGGGCTACCCGCCACGACAAGCGGAGTGTAATGCTCCCGTGTTCAGAACCGGCCGGGCTCATCGGATTCAATTCTCCTTCAATAAGTTCTGCTCGGCCGATACGGGATGACATCTCGAACAGGTCTTCGGCTGTGATCAGTTTGGTTGCAACGGACATGGCAATCGATTCCGGGATGGCTGCTGGTGATCGGAGTAGCTGGAGGATACACAATCCAGGAGTCACATTCACGGTTTCATTCATGACCGGAATCCCAACGCGACAAATGCTTCTGCTCCCGGTCGACCGAGCGACGGGCGAATAGTCGACGGCAAGTCGAATTCAGCCAGCGGTTTCAGTCAGAATTCGGAACATTCGCGTCCCAGACGAGCAGCTGGCTTCCACCGTGGGAGGTGTCTGCGACAGCAATCAGGCGTCGACCGTCGGCGGAGAATTTCAGTGCATGAGCTTTGCCGGACAGGCCCTGCAACTCGCAAATCGGCTCAGTTGTCGAAACGTGCCACAGGCGCACTTCGCCGTTCTCACCGGCTGATGCCAGAGTCCGACCATCCGCTGAAAATGTCAGGAATATAATCCCGGAACGATGCCCTAACAGCATGGTGGTGTGGCTGAAATCCTCACGATCAACCAGGTAAATCGGCGCGTCGGCTGTTCCGATCGCAATCCTTCGACCATCCGGGGATGCCGCCGGAAAAGTCGTCCACATGCTGTCGGATGGAAGAGCAACCCGTTGCGGGGCATCGGAGTTAACGTCCAGGATTAACGCCTCCCGGTTGCGGACCGCCAGG
>JANNGQ010001098.1:0-1793 GCA_031403975.1 Planctomycetota bacterium | reverse complement strand
CGGTTGAGAAACGTCTAGCCGGGACTTCTTTACCATCAGGAGACTGAACAATGTTGTTGTACTGCAGGCAAACCGCTGTTCGCGTTGTGTTCCAGGCGGCGATCGCCATCGGACTCGTTTCATCCGCTCACGCCGGATTCGTTCTGAACGGAACCTTGTTCAGTGATGATGTGAGTACCACGATTGATCGCTATTCGTTCAGCGTAGCGACGGCCGGTACTGTCGAGTTCGATATTCGATCATGGGAAGACTTCGGTCAGGACCTGAACGGCGACAGCGAACTGGCATTCATTGATTCGTATCTGCTGCTGTTTCATGACGATGGAAGTCTCGACGCGGCAGACCTGATCGATGCCAATGATGACGATCTGGATTCGCTTGGAATTGGTGATGGATCGATCTTCTTTGTCGATTCATTTCTTTCCCGCTCACTTGCTGCAGGAAACTACATGGTGGCTGTCGCGGCGGCTCCCTTCACCGATGTTGATGAGGCGGTCGCTGCGGTCATTGCCGGATTGGATCCTGTTGGCGGAAAGCCCATCGTGCTTGATCCGCTGGGAAATGACCATGGCGACTATCAACTGACAGTCACGGGCGATGCCTCGATGGTCGCGCCGGTGCCGGAACCGGCATCATGGATCCTGTTTTGCAGCTGCTTTTGCGTCGCAGGCATTGCTAAGCGATTCCGCCGAATTCGCGAGACATCGCGTCCCAACAGGGCGGCCACCGATCCTGCGGCCGCCGTGTAATAAACAGCCGAACTGATCGCGGAGTGTGCGAGTACTCCGCGAGTGAGATTGAGCGACAGATTCAGGATTCCGCCTTCGTTTGGGAGCTTATCTTGTCTGACGATAATGTTGAGTTGGATGTCGAAGACACGGAATCGCCTAAGGCGAAAAGTACGAAGAAGAAACGCCGGCCTTCGGTTGAGGAGCAGGAACCCGATTCACCGCCCGTCGCCACGCCATCGGTACCGCAGCAACAGCAACAGCAACAACAGACTCTGACCGTTGACGATTCTGCCGTCACAGCGCTTTATGCGAACTTCTGTCGCATCTCGAGTACTCCGGAAGAGCTGATTCTCGATCTTGGGTTGAATGTCAACCCCATGTCTCCTGGTGAGGCCAAGGTTCAAATCTCCGAGCGAATCATTCTCAACCACTACACCGCCAAGCGATTACTGGCAGCGCTCGCCACCACCCTGCAGCAGCACGAAAACATCTTCGGTGCTCTTGAAACGGACGTCCGCCGACGCGCGTACCGGATGTAGTCGCCGACACTGAAGTGGACCCCGGTTTTCGGCCCACTGGTTAAAGTGGATTCGTCTGGTCTGGAGGAGAGTTGGTGAATGAGAATGTCGTGGCCTCCACAAGAGGTTTTCGATGGTACGCACATGTCGTCAGCTTGACGGGAAGTTCAAGTCAAAGATTGCATTGGCTGCGAATCTGGTGCTGTCATCGCATCCCGGGGGACAGCCTGAACTCTTTGTCGATCACCCTGCGGCATTCTGGCGTCTCCGTCCAGTTCGTGCTGGAGCATCCCGACTCTGCTGGGCAGCATAGGAACCGAATGCTCTTCGGAAACGCACGACGCATCAGGAACAGCACGCGGTACAGGTACCATTCGCAGGAGACTAGTGTGGCGTCACTTTCGATATTTGGGGTTCACTGATTCGGGCGATTCCTCTTTTGAATGTTCTGACGTGGCAATGTCTGGATCGCCGGATCCCCGACGAAGCGACCCAAACATCTCTACCCAAAAATCCAAAGTTGGCGCCACACGATTCGTTTGCA
>JANNGQ010001097.1:0-5052 GCA_031403975.1 Planctomycetota bacterium | reverse complement strand
CCACCAACACCGCCGGCCCAAACGCCGCCCACGACCCGATCGGTAAACTTACCGATCCGAGGGTCCCGGCGTAGAGCAAGGTGCTGAGGTAGCCGGCGAGGAGGAGGGTGAGTGCAAGGCGCGCAACAGATCGTTGCGCGTAATCATGTCGGTCCAATGCGCATGCGGTCCCGACTCGCAGAACTCGTCACGCACGCCGGGCAGATGTGTCGCCGGCGCTGTTCCCCACAGCTTTGCAATGTCGGCGGTCTCTCCGCCGCACGACGCGCCGAAATAAGCATCGATAGTTCTTCCGTCAACGTCGAGCAACACCTGGCCTTCAGTCGCACGAACGGCGGCAGAAAGCGTGTCAGAAGCCCGACCGTCAGGGAGGGCAACTTCGTCGGGGGCGCCCTTGCTGACGCGCGGGCTTCCCACACTGAACCGCTGACAGTGCGTGGTCGAACAGAAGTCGTAACCGTCCTTTGCGTGGCGACCGAGATTCTTCAACGCATACGCCACGATCCGGCGATCACCTTTATCACGACGGGCAGCCAGCTTCCTGGTCGTCCCAGTATGGGATCGTGGATTTCCTATGGGCTGGGCAGTCCCAACAGAGATCTCCCGGCATTCGTCGTGCTGCATTCCCGGATACCCGGCGGAGCACAGACTCAGGCACTGTTTTCACGACTCTGGGGCAGCGGATTTCTTTCGACACGCCATGCCGGAGTGTCCCTGAGATCTGTCGGCGATCCGGTGTTGTATCTGTCGAATCCGGATGGCGTCGATGCGGCCACGCGACGACGGATGCTGGATGGCCTGGCCGAGCTGAATCAGGATCGACTCAGCACCGTCGGAGATCCGGAGATCTCGTCGAGGATTTCACAGTACGAAATGGCGTTCCGGATGCAGACATCGGTGCCCGATCTGACTGACATTTCCGACGAACCACAGAGCGTCCTGGACATGTACGGCCCGGACGTGAAGGAACCAGGCACGTTCGCCTACAACTGTCTTCTGGCCCGACGAATGGCGGAACGCGGTGTGCCCTTTACTCAGGTCTTCCTCCGCGGATGGGATCACCACGGCGGCCTTCCCGGATCCATCCGCCAGATGGCTCCCGCCTGCGACCGCCCCAGCGCCGCACTCGTCAAGGATTTAAAGCAGCGAGGAATGCTGGATGACACATTGGTCGTCTGGGGCGGTGAATTCGGACGCACGGTTTACAGCCAGGGCACGTTGACGAAAGACAATTACGGCCGGGACCATCATCCTCGCAACTTTACGATGTGGCTGGCGGGAGGCGGAATCAAAGGTGGCCAGGTCTACGGCGAAACCGACGACTTCAGCTACAACGTCGTCGAAAACCCCGTCCACATCCACGACCTCAACGCCACGATCCTGCACACGCTCGGCGTCCGCCACGAACAACTCACTTATCGCTTCCAGGGCCGTGATTTCCGGCTGACTGATGTGCATGGACAGATCGTGAAGGACATTCTGCGAACCGCCTGAATCGCCTTTCGAACGATCACGAGTTGACCGAATCCGGAACGCTGACGAAGTCCAGCCTGCGTTCGACCGCGCAAACGACCCACCGCATGTCGACGCTCTCGCGGACTGCCGCGATCATCGCCAGCATCAATTCTCCCGAGTTCGGCATCGACTCAGGATGGCTCTCACTCGTTTCGTAGTGCCGCTACAATGCCGTCATGGATTCAACATCATGTATTTCAAGGCTCTCGCAAAGTCCCTTCTCCCCCTCACAGGGGGAGAAGGTGGCCGACAGGCCGGATGAGGGGGTTCCTCGGATCTGACACATTCGAATTCCTTCAAGGCGTTGCGGGGCGCGCCGACAGCAGGCAGTCTGCGCAATGCCGGGACCGCAGGACTTGCGGGGCAAACCGCGACTATCGAACACCGGCCGTTTATTTTGTGAATCTCCGGATTCGTCGATCACATTTGCTGCTTTTATGATGTCTTTGGAAGTACCTGCGGTGCATCGCAGCGGATTTCCGGAGTGCCATCTGCCTCTGAGTGATCCTCACGTTTCTGATACTCTCGTTACACAGGCATGTCATGTCCCGCAAGATCTATGTGGCCGGAAAACTTGTTCCTGCTGAGCAGGCAACTGTCAGCGTGTTTGATCATGGTCTGCTGTACGGCGACGGCATTTTTGAAGGCATTCGCGTCTATGGCGGTCGCGTATTCCTGCTGAAGGAGCACATTGATCGGCTCTACGAAAGCGGGCTGACGATCCGGCTGCAGATTCCGCTCTCACCGACGGAAATGACGAAAGCCGTGGAAGACACGGTCAAAGCCAACGCGATCTCAGACGGCTACGTCCGGCTGATCGTAACTCGCGGACCGGGTTCGCTGGGAATTGATATTCGCCGCACGAGCAATCCGCAGGTCATCATCATTGCTGACTCAATCACGATGTATCCGCCGGAGATGTACGAGAACGGGATGAAGATCATCACGGCTTCGACAATCCGGAATCATCCGGGTGCACTCAGCCCGAAAGTCAAATCGCTCAACTACCTGAACAATATCATGGCCAAGATTGAAGGCATCGATGCCGGAACTGAGGAAGCACTGATGCTGAATCACAACAGCGAGGTGACCGAATGCACGGCCGACAACATCTTCATCGTCAAGCGAGGCGTGCTCAAGACTCCCCAGCCCGACTGCGGATTGCTCGAAGGAATCACGCGCGGTGCCGTAATGGGGCTTGCCCGCGAAGCCGGCATCGCCGTGCAGGAGTGCATTCTCGTGCGGCACGATATCTATACCGCCGACGAATGCTTCCTGACCGGGACCGGAGCCGAAGTGATTGCCGTGGTAAGCCTCGACGGCCGGACAATCGGTTCCGGGAAACCCGGCCCTGTCACGAAGAATCTCCTCGAACGATTCCGCAAACTGACTCGCGGGGAGTAAAAACTGACATGCGGAAATCGCGAGACTTGTTTGACGATACGACCATGACGTTCGGCGAGCACCTTGAGGTGCTGCGTGTCCACGTTTTTCGCGCACTGCTGGGCGTGGTCATCGCCGTGGCGGTCACGCTGTTTTTCGGAGACAAAATCTTCTCCTGGCTGCGGAGTCCGATCGAAACAGCACTACGGGAAAGCGGCGTTGAAGAAAAAGACATTGTGATGGATGTGCCGAAGGAGAGTTTCTGGTCGTATCTGAAGGGCCTCTTTTCGTCGGAAGAGAGTTCCCCGCCGGACGCTGCCGCTCCGGCACCAGTGCCTCCTGTCGTCGGTGAACTGGGCCCCGACCAGCTGAAAGTCAAGATTCCGAAAAACGATCTGCTGCAGGCGATCGGACAGCCCGGTGCTGCGGAAGGTACGGAAACTGAAATGGTCGAGTTGGTACTGACAGCGCCGGAATTTGAACAACTGCAGCGTGTCATCGAAGGTGCCAACAAGCTCATCACGCTGAAAGTCGAAGAAGGCTTCATGGCGTACATGAAGGTCTGTTTCTTCGCGGGATTAATGCTGGCCTCGCCATGGGTCTTTTACCAGATCTGGCAGTTTGTCGCGGCGGGACTGTATCCGCATGAACGGCGTTACGTGCATGTGTATCTGCCGATGAGCCTCGTGCTGTTTCTGGCGGGTGCATTGGCGGGCTACTTCTACGCATTTCCGCTGATGCTGGACTTTCTGATCGGCTTCAACAAGTGGCTTGGGATCGTGGTCCAGCCGCGATTGTCGGAATACATCACGCTGGCGATGCTGATGCCGCTGATGTTCGGTGTGAGTTTTCAACTGCCGCTCGTGATGGTGTTCCTTGAACGTATCGGGATCTGCTCTGTCGACACTTACAAGAAGAACTGGCGGATTGCCATACTGGTGATTGCCATTGCTTCGATGGTGCTCACCACTTCGCCGGATCCGTGGAGCATGATGCTCATGATGGTTCCGCTGCTGTTGCTGTATGTCCTTGGCATCTTCATGTGCCGATTCCGTATGCGGCCTGCGACCAGCCCTATCCGGTAAATCAGAACCCCGGCCTGTACGGCCGAAACTCAGACGGCGATTGACCGAATTCTGAATCACCACAAACGGTCCGAATCAACGGCACGATTGAAATCAGGCGCCACCCATCCCCAGCTTGACGAGCTGAATGGACTGAGCGGCTTCGGCATCAACGAAATCACTGTGGCAATTCGCTTTGCTCTCGTCAGCACCCACTGATTTCTTCGTCTTGTTCGCCAGTCGATGGATTTCCTCAGGAGACAGTACGCCGCGGCGTTCCAGAATCTCCTGCTGCTCTGCGGTCAATGCGCCCGTCACCACCGCCCGGTTCCACTGGAATTCGTCGGCCTTGCCGCTGGCGAATTCCTGAATCTCCTTGCTGATGCGGACACTGCACCAGTCGTGGCCGCACATGGCGCAGAAGTCTGTGTCAACATCCAGATCCTCGTCGTGATAGGCACGAGCGATATCAGGGTCAAAACTAAGATCAAAGTGCTTCTGCCAGTTCAACGCGGCCCGCGCTCGGGTGAGTTCGTCATCGCGGTCCCGAGTGCCGGGAATTCCCAATGCGACATCCGCGGCATGAGCAGCAATCTTGTATGCGACGCAGCCCTGCTTAACGTCGTCTTTCTTCGGCAGGCCGAGATGTTCCTTGGGAGTCACATAACACAGCATACTGGCTCCATGCCATGCGGCGTTCGTCGCGCCGATGCAACTGGTGATGTGGTCGTACCCCGGAAACATATCCGTAACAAGCGGCCCGAGCACATAGAACGGAGCCCCGTGACACAGTCGCCGCTGAAGTTTCATATTGAACTCGATCTGATCGAGCGGCACATGTCCCGGCCCCTCGATCATGACCTGCACGCCCTTTCGCCAGGCACGTTCCGTGAGTTCTCCCAGAGTTGACAGTTCGGCCAGCTGCGCAAGGTCCGTGGCATCCGCCAGTCCTCCCGGACGCAGGCCATCGCCGATGCTGAAAGTGACATCGTGACGACGCAGCACATCGCAGATCTCTTCCCAGTGCTCGTACATCGGGTTCTGTCGGTTGTGGTGGATCATCCATTTCGCGAGCAGCGATCCGCCTCGG
>JANNGQ010001096.1:0-11529 GCA_031403975.1 Planctomycetota bacterium | reverse complement strand
GGAATCTCGATTCCTGGTGCGCTCGTCGCCGGAGTCGTGAGGCTTCGGAGTCTCCCGCTTATCACCGAATTCTCACGAATCCTGCTACAATCATCTTTGCACGGCGTTGCAGTTCGGCCGGTGGATTGCCAAATCTGCATTTTTCTGCACCATGCCCCTATGTCGCGACACACTGACCTGCAGCTCCTTCAGCAGTACACTCAAAGCCAGAGCCTGGTCCGGCACATGCTTGCCGTTGAGGCAGCGATGCGGGCGTATGCGGCGAAGTTTGGTGAGGACCTCGACAAGTGGGGCACCGTCGGGCTGCTGCATGATTTCGATTACGAACGCTGGCCGAATCCTCCCGATCATCCTTTGCAGGGGGCTGCGATTCTGAAGCAGCACGGTTATCCCGATGATGTGATCTACGCGATCAAGTCACACGCGGATTACCTCAATGATTGTCCTCGTGTTTCGCGAATTGACAAATCACTGTACGCCTGCGATGAGCTCTGTGGCTTCATCGTGGCGTGCGCTCTGATGCGTCCGGGACGACTGGAAGGCATGACGGCGAAGAGTGTCCGCAAGAAAATGAAGCAGGCGTCCTTCGCCGCCGCCGTCAATCGCGATGACATCACACGCGGAGCTGCTGACCTCGGTGTGAATCTCGATGAGCACATCGGGTTCGTGATTTCCGCGTTGCAGCCCATTGCCGCAGAACTGGAACTGCTGCCGGAGACAGGAGCAGAGACGGACGCGGAGTAATAGTCGCAGGACGGCCTGGAAGGCCGTCCCACGAATGACGCGCACAATTCAGGGAGCCGGCTGATACGCGCTGGACATGACGTCCAGAATCTTCGCCAACAGTTCTTCTTCGGGGATTTCGCCCGTGTGCCGGAACACGACTTTGCCTCCGGGAGCCACGAGCAGCGTATGCGGCTGAGGACCGGACCATTCCGCGTCCAGAGCCTGGATCAGGGAATCCATGCTGGGTTCCGTATAGAGATAGTTGTTTGACTTTCGGCCTTCCTTTTCCAGCGACTGTTTCAGTCGCGCCGGCAGCGCGGCTCGCTGTTTGTCGAGAAACGCGGTGACTTTTTCCCGGTCGTCGGGAAGATCCGTGCTCAGCGTGATGAGTTCGAAATCGCGAAGTCCCATTCGGCGGGAGATGCGGACAAGCGCCGGGAATTCCACGACACAAGGTGCGCAGGTGGTGGACCAGACGTTGATCAGCCGATATTTGCTCGTGTCGTTCTTCGCCAGAGCTGCAATGCCCGGGGCGTCGATGCTGTCCAGCGTGATTTCGGATTTCTCCCAGTTCTCGTGGTCTCGAAGTACTTCCGGGATTTTTTCCCGCCACTTTGTCGAACATCCGAACGGTTTTGTTTCGGCGATCGCCACGGGCTTGCCTTCCAGAAGTGCCACGATCGCATCACGGGCATCCTGGCGTTTGACGGAGGCTGGATCGGGGAATCGTGAGTCATCCAGCCAGCCCTGATAACGAAGCGTTCGCTTTCGATCAAAGATGAACACATGAGGAGTCGCGAGGCAACCGTATTCCTTCGCCACCGACTGCGTTGCACCGTCATAGAGATACGGAAACGTAAAGCCTTCCTCGGCCGCGTACAGCTTCATGTGCTCGAAGCTGTCGTCGTATTTCGAATAGCCCAGTTCGTCGAGTCGCAGCCCGTCACCAGAATTCGGGTTGATCGCAGCGACCGCAACGCTCTTTCCCGCGAGTTCTTTCAGCAGCGTCAGCAGTCGTGGATCCTGAGCGTGGCAGACGGGGCAATGATTTGATGTGAAGTAAACGACCAGCACTTCCGCTTCACGGAAGTCGTCAAGACTCCAGTCGCGATCATCGATGCCCGGCAACTTGAAGTCCGGTGCACGATCGCCGATGGCCAGCTGATGAAACCCCGGAGGATTGTCGGCAGCAAAGCCGCACGGCGGGAATGCGAGGAAACCGAGCAACAGGCTCAGGAGTGCTTTCATGATTGGCTCCGTGATGGTGACACAGCGAAGTTCAGAAAGTGGACTGGCCACAGTGTCGTCGCCGCAAGTCCCGGAGACAACTGCACCGACCTGGGATCACGTGAGTCCTGACGAACGCAAATCTGGCACCCCTGAAGGGTTTTACGGGTGGCCGCAGTGGTAATTCGAGTGGTCCTGCGGTCACAGTATGTGACTGGCTGGCTCGCGGTATCTGCAGCAGCGATTGATTCAGAAATCCGGAGGCTACGGCGGTGGAAGAAATCCTGGTGATCTTCTTGCTGATCGTGTTCGGCGGAATCGCGGTTGTGCTGCTGTTACCCCTGTATCTCAATCTCCGCGAGATGCGCCGGAAACAGGATGAAATGGCGGCTCGGCTGTCGAACCAGATGCACGCCGTTTATGACGCTTTGAATCAGCAGCGCAGGGTACTGGATCTGGTTCTTCAGTCCCGGGGCGGAATGCCGGGTGATGAAGCCGCCCAGAGTCCGATTGTTGCGACGGAGCGCGGTGCCGCTGCGGAACCTGCCATCGAACCGCTGCAGAGCGCAGATCTTGAGGCGGCTCAGCCGGGATTGGCCCCCACTTCTGTTCCGGCGGCAGATCGCCGGACAGTGCCGACTCAGCCGGCGTACTCTCCACCTGAGGGAATCAATCCGCTTCGACCGAAGACACCGAACCCATTGGCGACGGCGTCATTCGGCCGAGCGACTTCGTCTCTGTACGATCTGTCTGCCCGCACCGGACCGACCGCATTACCTCCGCGCCCGCCTCGCGAGCCGAATCGATTCGAAGCGGCAGCAAAGGATGTGCTCAAGCGGATCTGGAACTGGATCATTGTCGGCGAAGAGCATGTTCCGCAGGGAGTGTCCGTCGAGTTCGCGATTGCCAGTCAATGGCTGTTGCGGATCGGGATTGTGCTGCTAGTCGTCGGCGTGGGATTCTTTCTCAAGTATTCGATCGATCACGGGTATCTCTCATCAACCGCGCGCGTGTTGCTGTCGGTTGCGGCGGGCCTCGCCATGCTGATCGCCGGTATCCGGATACTCGGCGACAAGTATCATGTGATGGGGCAAGGACTGTTGGGCGGCGGGATTGCGACGCTCTATTTCAGTGCGTTTGCCGCGGCGAATTTCTATCACCTGATTTCAATGCCGGTTGCGTTTGCGGCGATGATCGGCGTGACGACGCTCTCCGGGTTCATCGCGGTGCGGTTTCATTCCAAACTGACGGCTGTCCTGGGTGTCATCGGCGGTTACGGAACTCCTGTGATGCTGTCGACCGGGCAGGTGAATTTCCCGGGTCTGTACGGCTACATGCTGGTGTTGGGCCTGGGCGTACTCGGAATCTGCGCGTGGAAACGCTGGCCGCTGCTGAGTTATCTGAGTTTTACAGGCAACTTTGCATTAGTGGGAGCATCGCTGAAGGACTATCAGGCGGAGTTCCACTTCTGGCAGGTGTTGCCGTTTCTGATGGCCTTCTTTGTGCTGTTTTCAACGATGGTATTTGTCTTCAATCTGTTCAACCGGACGAAATCGAACCTGCTCGACGTGCTGGTGCTGTACCTGAATGCCGCGGTGTTCTTCTGTCTGAGCTATTGGCTGATCGAGAAGTCGTACGGCGAAAAATGGGTGGCCGCGGTGACATTGGGACTGACGGCGTTTTACATGGTTCACGTCTGGTATTGTCTGATCCGCAAGGTGCTCGACCGGGAACTGATGCTCAGCTTCACGGCGCTGTCGGCGTTTTTCCTGGCGATCACGATTCCTCTGTTGCTGTCTCATGAATGGATCACAGTCAGTTGGTCCGTGCAGGCGCTGGTCCTGCTGTGGGTTGCCGGAAAGCTCAACAGCGAGTTCCTGCGTCACGTGGCTTACGGCCTGTATCTGATCGTGCTGGGGCGATTCCTGTTTCTGGATCTGCCATCTCAGTTTCGGTCGCAGAGCCTCGCGAATCTGCCGGTGATGGATTACATCAGACAAATGGCCGAACGCCTGGTGATGTTCGGTGTGCCGATTGCATCACTGGCTCTGGGTTATCGAATGCTGGCGAAACCCGGCGAGGCGGCGTCACTGGCAATGGACAAGGCGGTGGACATCGGCAAATGGATCGAAGGACGCTCGGCTGCGAAGACCGCTGCGTTTGTGATGTTCGGGATGCTGTTTCTATATATGCATCTGGAACTGAACCGCACGCTGGGACTGTTGTTTCCTCCGCTGCGACTGCCCGTGCTGACTCTGCTCTGGCTGAGTGTCTGCGTTCTTCTGGTCAGTGAATACGTTCGATCGGCCAGCCAGGTCGTGCTGACATTCCTGGGCATCTTTGCGTGTGGCATGCTGATCAAGCTGTTTTTCTTCGACCTGCAAAGCTGGTCGGCGACGAGTAACTTTCTGTACGAGGGCGACTACACATTCTACGACGCCGGTTTCCGCATGCTGGACTTCGGCGCCATCATCGCGTTCTTCGCGTTTGCAACACGGCTGCTGATGAATCAGACCAGCGGTCATCCGGCAATCGCGAAGGACGCGGGAACTCTGATGGCGATTGCCGGCGTCGGAATGCTGTTCCTGTACTCAACTCTGGAACTGAATTCGTTCCTGAAGCACTACGTCGAAAACCTGCGTTCCGGCGGAATCTCGATTCTGTGGACTCTGTTTGCACTGGCGTTCCTCGTCCGAGGCATCGGCAAGGATATCAAGCCGCTGCGATACGTCGGTCTGGCACTGTTCGGATTGGTCACATGGAAGGTGTTTTTCGTGGACCTCGCGAAGCTTGATCAGCTGTATCGCATCGTGGCGTTTATTGTCCTTGGAGTGCTGGTCCTGTGCGGATCATTTCTGTACCTGCGATCACGACAGACGTTTGCGACGAAAGTCGATGGGACGGATACGACGGATGAGACATATGGGATTGATCCGGAGGATGCGATCGACCCGAAGAAAGAGGGAGAGACCGCATGAATGCACATCGATGGATCATCAGCATTGTCGTAAGCACCGTGATCCTGCCGGCATGCAGTCTTGCGGACGAACCCGCCGTGTTCCGGTTCACGCGCCCGATCCAGGCCGATGGGCTGACTCAGGAAGAACTGGTCGCCGTACAGCTCGACAGCGATGTCTATGCAGCCACACGTGACGGTTTCCCGGACCTGCGCGTTGTCGGCGCTGACGGGCAGCTCGTGCCGTTCCTGATTCGCCGGGTTTCCGAAACGCAGACTCAGAAAGTCCGGAGATCGTGGACAGCAGCCGAACCCGCGCTGAAGCCGCTGGAAAACGATGGAATGGAAATCCGCATCGCGCTGAAACCCGATGATCCGGTGCCGCTGGGTTTGCGATTTGTCACGCCGCTGCAGAACTTTGAACAGCAGGTACGGGTCTTCGCGATCGCAGAAGGAGCTGAGACGACGCTGGTGGAAGAATGGCTGATCTTTGATTACTCCCAGTTCATGGACGTTCGCCGAACTGAGCTGACTCTTCCCGCGACCAGCGCCCGGGAGTTCCGCATTGTGATCGACGCACTGACTTCTGATCAGGAATCGCAACTGCTGGAACTGACTCGTTCGATGGCCGGCGACAGTGAAAGCAGTCGCACCGAGCGGACCACGATCAAACGCCGCCCATTCCGGATCGATCGCATCGAACTCTGGACCGAACAGGCGGATCAGACGCAGCAGTCAGACGTCGTCACAAGCTGGCCGGTCACAGATCTGAAGGTCACGAAGGATGCTGAGCACAAGCAGACTGTGGCCGAGTTCTCCAGTCGCCGTGAACCGCTGACTGGAATCAAGGTTGTCACAAGCAGTCGTAACTTCAGTCGCCGTGCCAACGTCCAGATCCCAACAGAATCGACGACCGACAGTGTGAGATGGGTATCGGTGGCGGACTCCACGATTTCACAGTTCAGACTGAAGAATCTCCAGGAGGAACACCTGACAATCAGCCTGCCGGAGACTCGTCACCACGTCTTTCGTCTCGTGGTGGACAATGCTGACAACCCGGAACTGGCAATCGATGCCATTGAAGCAGTCGGGCATCAGTATGAGATCGTCCTGCTGATGTCGAACGAGACAAACTGCAGGCTGGATTACGGTTCCCAAACCGCAGAGTCACCGCGTCTTGATACGGTCGCACTGACGACGGCTCTGGCGGAAAACATCAAGCCCATGGCCGCCAGTCTGGGAGCTCACGCTGTGCGTTCCGTTTCGTCGGTGGCGAAGCCAGTCGAGCTGAAGAATCTGCTGAACAACCCATTCGTCCTTGGAGCCATCGTCGGCGTATTGGTGATCGCGCTGGGATGGGGACTTTATCAGGCCAGTCGCCGCATCGATCAGGTGCCGCCAGAAACAGGGGCTTAGAGCGGTTCAGAAGGTTGAAGCGGAATCCGTGAGACTTCCGACGTGAAGTCTCACGACAACCGAAAAAAAGAGCCTGCAGGAAACTGCAGGCTCTTCAAGCGGAGAGAGGGGGATTCGAACCCCCGGACCCCATTTCTGGGATCACATCATTAGCAATGATGCGCATTCGGCCACTCTGCCATCTCTCCTCGTCAATCCGCCAGATGCCGGCGGGCCGAATTGCCGACACATGATAATCGGTTCAAGTTCGGACACAAGTTCAGCCCGCCGTCAGGCCAAACGCTTTTCCGCGACGGTTCCGGTCGGTGACGTCCTGACATCATAGCCGTGTTTCTGAATCTGAGACCGCAGACCGTCGGCTCCGGCAAAGTCCTTGCGCTTTCGGGCATCGTCCAGCTGACGGCAGAGATCCTGGATCTCCACTTGTTCATCGGAGACTGCCGCAGTCATAGCTACAGTCGGCTCCAGCGGCGCAATGCTCAGCACTTCGTTGATCCTGTTTAATGCTCCCAGGGCAGCAGCCGGATCGGCAGGACTGGAAGCGGCCCACGGCAGGATCGCTCCCAGAGCCCCGGCTACGTTCAGATCGTCCGCCAGCGTTTCGGCGAACTCATTGAGAATCGGATAGCTCAGATCAACGGGTTCGGCCTTGCCGTCACAGCCGGCTTCCAGCTTTGAACGGAAATCCGCCAGCCGCTTCACGGCCCCGGCAGAATCCAGCAGACCCTTTTTGGTGAAGTTCATGTTGGCTCGGTAATGTGACTTTATCAATTCCAGTCGCAGCACTGCCGGGTGTACCTGGATTCCCGTCGCGCGACCTTCGAGCACGTCGCGCACCGTCCAGAAATTGCCTTTGCTCTTGGACATCTTTTCGCCTTCCACCATCAGGAAACGAGCGTGCATCCAGTAGTTTGCGAAAGCGTCTTTGCCCGTGGCACCGCAGGTCTGCGCGATCTCGCATTCGTGATGCGGGAAAATCAGATCTTCGCCGCCTGTATGGATGTCGATGACGTCGCATCCCAGTCGCCTGCGAGCCATGCATGAGCACTCGATGTGCCAACCGGGATAACCCATGCCCCATGGCGAGTCCCATTTCATGATGTGCGAGCTGTCGGGCTTCCAAAGCATAAAGTCTGCCGGATGCCGTTTGCTGGCCTGGTTCACATCACTGATCCGGCCGCCCGCTCCTGTCATGAGCCGATCCAGCGTGTTGCCGCTCAGCCTGCCGTAGGCCGGAAAACTCTCGACGCTGTAGTACACGACGCCGTCCGGACCGACATAGGCATGACCGTTGCTGATCAGCTGCCCAATCATCTCCAGCATCGCATCAATGTGTTGCGTCGCGTGAAGAATGTTCTCCGGGTACTCGAAGGCGACCTTGACTCCCAGAGTCCGCGCGTCTTTCAGAAACGCATCGGTATAGTACTGAGCGATCTGGTACGGATCGTCGGGATTCTGCACGGCACCCTGCGGAACTTTCCCGGATTTCTTCTCTTCCTTCACGCGCCGCGCGGCCGCCTGCATCTTGTCTTCGCCGCCGCCGTCGGCGTTTCCATCGTCCGTCATGTGTCCCACGTCTGTAATGTTCATGACGTGATGGACTTTGTACGAGAAGAACTCCAGCGACCGGCGGATCACATCGGCGAACAGAAATGAGCGGAAATTTCCGATGTGAGCAAAGTCGTAAACCGTCGGCCCGCAGCTGTACATCCGCACGCAGTCAGGCGCGACCGGCTGAAAGACCTCGATCCTGTTCGTCAGTGTGTTGTAAAACCTGATTTCCATCATGCACGTCTCGGGGGAAGAAACTGAGTTGATCATCATCTCATCAAAAACGAAAATCGTCCGTCAGGAATCGATCGTTGAACACCAACCCGAAGCGTCAGCGAGGCGTATTTCACGTGGCGTGAAGACACAACGAAGGCCCTCGCTGACGCTTCGGGTTACAAAGTGAGTACCTTTGAGCGGGCGACTGCGGCTTGCCGTTCAAGGACGCAAATCCAGTCGAGCGAGGTATAATCAATCTGCGGGTTTCGTTGCAGCCCGGATTCCTCGTCGTCGACACTTGTCATGAATCTCTCAAAAGGGAAACACCGATCAGCCAAGCGCCATGGATGATCTGCGGGACGCGGCCAGGTATCTTCTGACGCTCATCGGCCCTTGTTCGTTCGCGGGAAACGCTGCGTGCCTCGAAAGTCAGCCAAGAGACGGAAACCGGCCAGTGGCGGCAATCGAAGGTCACGAACAGTCACACAACGCGATTCCGGAGAAGTGCCGCCGCTGTCAGTGACTCTGAAGGAGTTGATGCAGAATCGGCCAGGGTTAGTCGGATTCATGCTGAGCCTGCTGCAGTTGCTGGGACACTGTTCGTGGATTCTGATGACGTGGTATTTGCAGGCGACCGGGAAAGCAACCAATCTGACTCAGGATTCGTGGCTGTCGTGGATCATTACGGGAATCCTTGGATTCAGCCTGCTTCTGACAGCCGTGTCCCTGTTTGTTTGCCTGTTTTATGGCCTTCGCCGAAGTCCCAGGGCACTCGCCGTGATCGGCTTCTGTCTGTCATTCTTTGTCGGAGCGATGGCATCAGCCATCGTGTTCATGCAGACCATTCGCTCAATGAGCGGCTGAGTCGTTTCGCTGACCGGAGAACGCCATGTCAACAGACCAGCAATCAGAGCAGTCACCGTTGGCGGAGTCATCCGGACCGGCGAATATCGTCGCATGGGCTGGTGTCGGGTTTGCCGTTGTTGCGGCAGGGCTTTATGTCGTGCTCTTCTTCATGCTCAGCGAATTGCCCTCCACCCGAAACGAACTGGAAGAACTGAAGACAAACGCTCCGGCGCTGACGCGACTGCTGGCAGTCGGAGCGAGTGCCGCTCTGCTCAACGTCGTGGCTTTGATCCTGTGTCTGACGGGATACGTTATCCCGCGCGGCTCGCCACTGGTTGCTATCATCGGGAGCCTTGCGTCGCTGGTGATGATGCTGGCTGTGTTTTCGGTCGTGGTCGCCAGCCTGATCGTCGCAGGATGAACGCCTTCAGGAGGCTGTTGAAAAAGGTGTCTGGAACACTTCGGAATCAGGTTTTGGCAGTGCTTTTCTGATGCCTCCAAAGTTCCAGACACCTTTTTCAAAATACGGTTACGGGACCGCGAATCCCAGATCTCGCAACACCTGTGACAGTCGGATCAACGGCAGTCCCATGATGGCAGTCGAGTCGTCTGTCTGAATGCTCTCAAACAGTGCGATGCCGAGACGTTCGATGCGGTAACTGCCGGCGCAGTCAAGTGGCTCGTCGCGATCGACGTAGCGAACAGCTTCGCCGTGAGTCAGCGTCCTCATCGTCAGCCGCGTATTGTTCTGAAACTCGACGCGACCGGCAGGACTCAACACGCAGACGGCGGTCAAGAGCTGGTGCTGCTTCCCGGCCATCGTCATCAGCTGCGAAACGGCAATTTCGGCTGTCTCGGGTTTGCCGAGCACCGTGCCGTGCAGATCAACGAGCTGATCCGATCCGATCACGACAGCGTTCGGGTGCTGAGTAAATACAGCTGAGGCCTTTTCGAACGCCAGTCGGACTGCCAATTCGCGGGGTGATGCGGATGAAATGTGAAACGACCGTTCATCAACGTCAGGAGTCACCGATTCAAACTCGACAACCACGCGACTCAGCAACTCCCGGCGGTACTTTGAACCGCTGGCAAGAATCAAACTCGGCTTCGTCATCGGCAACTCCTGAAACAGGCTCAAGCCGCTCATCCCGCCATCGATTCTGACTGCGCGATCACCTGAGTTCCACGTCGCAATCGGAATTCTGATTGTGACGAATCTGATGGATTGAAGAGCACCGGGCGGGAGGTCGAATAGAGTCTTAGGGGACGAAGGATTGTCCCGCGCACTGAGCCGTCGTTGTATGACAGCAATGACTTGTGGGAGCCGACCCGATGAGGCCAAACGGATTGCACGCCGGATTCCGGCAGATTCTGCCGCTGCTTGCTGTGATCAGTCTGGTATGCGGGAACCTGAGTCGAGCCGAAGAAAAGTTCCCCAACGAACTGGCGTCTCCTATCGACGAACCGCTGGTCGTCATCCCGGAGAGTCATAAAGCCGTGCCTGTCCGCCCTGCGTCCAGGGCCATACAGGAAAGCTCGGACTCACTCGTCAAGCTTGTGTACGACACTCGAGAAGCGCAGCGCCGCCGGTTGCTGTCCACCACCGAACATACTCCGTGGCAGATCATGCATGGTCTGGTCGGGCTGCGTCAGGATCTGCTGCTGAAGCAAAACGGCGAAACGGTGAACGGGCTGGAATGGATTGCTAAAGGGCAGATGTACCAGAATGAGCCATGGTTCAGCAAAACACCCCATGGCGGAGAGGCGCACCCGTTCAACAAGCCGTATTGGTTCGAAGGCCACATCAACCAGTCCGTTGCGATCATCTCGATGTGCGGCGTCCCGCTGGACTTTGAATTCGGAACTCAGCAGGGCCCGGTGACAATGCGCGAGCTGTTGAAAAACGCACAGATGACCGTGAATGAGAAAGAAGAAGTGACGTGGACTCTGTGGGCGCTCAGCCGTTACCTGCCGCCCGATGCCGAATGGGTGAATGCGAAAGGCGAGCAGTGGAGCATCGAACGGCTGGTGAAAATCGAGGTCGGCAAGACAGTCGGCGGGCCGACGTCACCATGCGGTGGCGCTCACGGACTGTTTGCTCTGGCGCATGCCCGTAACGTGTATCTGCGAACCGGCAAGCCGCTGCGAGGTGTCTGGATGGAAGCCGAGATCAAGATTCAGAAGTACATCCAGACGGCGCGACTGCAGCAGAACACCAACGGATCACTGTCATCCAGTTTCTTTAAAGGCCGGGAATACAAGCAGGACTTTGACAAGCGAATGGCCAGTTGCGGTCATCTACTGGAATTCCTGATGATGGCACTGCCGCAGAACAAGCTCAACGAGCCGTGGGTGCGACGGGCCATCGAAACCACTGCCAACGATCTGATGGCCAATCGCAAGGCCTATGTCAGCTGCTCGCCGCTGTACCATGCCACCAATGCTCTGAGCATCTATCTCGATCGTGTGGCGCCGTCGACCGATACGGAAGTCGCTCAGAAACCGACGAACACAAAGTCAATTTCGAATTTGAAGGAACTCAAGCCTGCCGAGACTACGACCGCCGACGCATCCAAACCCGGAGTGGTCAC
>JANNGQ010001095.1:0-3081 GCA_031403975.1 Planctomycetota bacterium | reverse complement strand
ACGCAGAAAAGGTCGGTGACACGCATCAGGTCGTCAAAGCCGAGCTGCTCGTTCCCGCGACCGAGCGATTCCAGATCGAGATCCAGACGGAACGCAGTATCGAAGGTGATCTGCTGTCGCTCATCGGCCGGTCCGAAGACGGAAAACTGCAGGGTGTCCATGCCGATGGCATCGTCCGCGAAGCCGGACGGCTGACGATTGTCACGGATCCGTCACTGACCGCCGTCGTGAAAACTCAGACAGGTGTCAAGCAGGTCGATTCGAGTGCTGCTGCCTCAAAGGGCGACCAGGCACCCGCTGCTGCCAACACCTGGGAATTCAGCGGCTCCACCGGTCAGTTGATTGTGCAGTTGAAGCCGGTTGAGCCGCGACTGCTGGTGACTCACAACGTTCAATACGTCTTTCGGGATGACGAACTGCGGTTGAAGTCCGTGCTGAATTATGAAGTCGAACGGGCGGGCGTATTCCAGATTGCGCTGAAAGTTCCCGAATCGCTGACGATCGACAGCGTCTCTGCTGACGGTATGAGCGAGTTCAATATCGACAAGGGCAGCGGTCGAGTCACGCTGTCGCTGACTCAGAAGCGGATGGGCCCGATTGAGGTCACCGTGCAGGCTCATCAGGCGTTTGATGCATCCGCCGAAAATGCGGAAATGGAACTGCCGAGTCTGACTCCGGAAGGAGTGGAACGCGAAACCGGAATCGTCAGTGTCTACGCTCCCGAGTTTCTGGACGTGATCACCGTTGATGAAAAACTGGTCGGACTGTTTTCGGCGCGAGATGTGGCGGCCGAAGCGCTTCCGAGACTGCGACACATCGCGACGTGGAATTTTACTCGTCGGCCACTCGCGCTGTTTGTCCGCACGACGCCTCGACCCGCACAGATCGCGGCAGCGGTCGGCACCACGGTCCACGTCGAACCCGAAATCGTGCGACAGAACTCAGTGATCACGTTCGAGATTCAGAATGCCGGCATCGATACACTGCGAATCGCCGTGCCCGAAGCGGTCTCGAACGACGTCCGGTTCCGGACGCTGTCTGCAGGCCACACGATTCAGCAGCGCGATAAGGCGGCCGCCGCCGAGAACGGCTGGGTCACATGGACTCTGGTGCTGCAGGACGAAACGACCGGGACCGTACAGATTGCCGTTGACTGGGACGTAACGCTTGCAAAAGGCACGCCGGTTCCGGCAGTTGTCGCGGCTGCCCCGGCAGCACCCGCCAGTGCCGTCGTGGCCGAAGCGGTCGCCGCTCCTGCCGCGGAGCAGACTCTGGTCGTCGAACCGCCGCGAGTTCTAGCGCCGTTTGCGGATGATCAGGCCGATCGTCGGCGCGTCACGCTGACACAGACTCGCGGCGAAATCCGGCTGCTGCGGCATGAGTCTCTCTCGATCAACGCCGAATCGCAGGGCGAAACAACAGAAGCCATCGACGTCCGGGAACTTGAACTCATGGAGCAGGACGGATACCTCGCGTATCGCTACTTCTCTCAACCGGCCTCGGCGACGATCCGAATCCGCAAACATGAGATTCACGAAGTCGCTGCAACAGTTGTGTCGCGAGGAGCCATTGAAGTCGTCACCGAACGTCAGCCCCTGGCCGCCTGGAGATGCCGTTTCCGGATCACAACCAGCGAACGTCAGCGGTTGCGAATCGACCTTCCGGTCGGCTGCGATCTGCAGGCTCCGCTGCTGAACGATCAGCGAACAACGATCGAGAAAGCGACGGACGTCAAAGCAGCTGACAAGTGGGAGGCGTATTACGTCAATGTCAGTCGCGAAACGACATCCGATCAGGAATTCCTGCTGACGCTGCAGTTCCGTTGTGCCATCGTCGACCAGGAAATTCGTCCTTATGACGGCAGTGGAGGCCGTCAGACGCTGCGACTGCCGGTCATCGGTGAAAGCGGCGGTTCGACTGTAGTCCAGCAGCTGAAAGTCGCGCTGTGGGCTCCGGACGATGTCGCGTTCCTGGGAGATCCGGATTTGTGGACCCAGGAAGGTGCTGTCCCGCCTTCGATCACTAACCCTCTGAAGACAACGTCGGCAGTCGTCGCGGCGACGACGGAGCTGAACGGATGGATCGACCCGCAGCGAGTTGCTTCCGGAGACTTTCCGACTCAGGGCAGCGTTGCCGTTTTCCGAGCGGTCGGTCGGCAGCCAGAGATTGTTGTGACTTGGTGGAGCCGTCCATTCCTGTTCTGGATGATCAGCGGAACGCTGGTGATCGTCGGTCTGATTCTGCGAAAAACGTCCTGGGAAAACCGAATCACGCTGGTGCTGCTGACAGCGTTTGTGGTGGCTCTGTTTTCACTCAGCGGCAGTAATACCACGCCGCAGTTCGTCGCGATGGCCTGGCCGGGATTATTCGTCGTGGCCGGTATCTGGCTCACCGGACTTCTCATCGGACAGCGAAACAGCCACGGATCGAAAACTGCCGCCGTGCCGCCCGCACCGTCACAACCACCCGCATCACCACCACCGACTCCCGTGAGTGCCGACAGGAGTTCTCCGCCGAACGCTACCGCGGCTCCGGCTCCCGAAGGCCAGCAGAAGACGGACGATCTGACGGGAGGTGGACGATGAGCATCAGAAAGCGGAAAGCGGAAAGTGGAAAGCCGAAAAATGATGGCTGCAACGCAAATGTCCCTTCTCCCCCGAGATCGGGGGAGCGGCTTTCGTTGCGTCGGAATGTTGAGTTGCCGACGCTGGCCGCAGGCCGGATGAGGGGGTTTGACGTGCGCCGTACTCAGAGCGCGGCTGTTCGTTTTGCAACGTCGTTGATCTCTCGTCGTTTCCCCCTCACCCTGGCCCTCTCCCCCGTTGGCAAGTGTGTTGACATGGGGAATCGTTTGACGGGGGCGAGGGGACAGAGCAGGACAGTAAAGCGCAACGGCGCGAACACCGTCCCTTCTCCCCCGAGATCGGGGGAGCGGCTTTCGTTGCGTCGGCATGTTGAGTTGCCGACGCTGGCCGCAGGCCGGATGAGGGGGCTTGACGCGCGCCGTGCTCAGATCGCGGCCGTTAGTTTTTCAACCTCGTTGATCATTCGTAGAATAACCAAAACCAAAAACACACCCCC
>JANNGQ010001094.1:0-1649 GCA_031403975.1 Planctomycetota bacterium | reverse complement strand
GCCGCGGCGGCAGGCCGCGAACCGGTCGAGGCGGATGCGAATACTCTGCTGTGGATTTCTTTCGTCGTCGTTGCGGTTGCGGTCGTGATGCTGCTGTCGGGCAAGTCCGTGGAGAAAGTCCTCGAACGCCTTTCGTGGGGTATGGTCATTTTCATTTTCGCTTTTCTGATTACTGCCAATGTCCTGTTTGTACCGCTGGAGATCTGGAAACGAACGGCTCTGGGTTTTCTGATTCCGCATCGCCTGCCGGCGGAAGCGGACATCATGCTGCTGGCTGCCTTCGCCGCCACGGCCGGATCGGGGGGACTCGGCAACCTTGCCATCTCGAACCTCAGCCGCGACAAGGGCCTGGGGATGGGTGCCTGGATGGGGTCTTTCGGAGGCATCATGGCCGATCAGAATGCCAGGCTGGCGACGATCGGCCGAGTCTTCCGTCCGACAGTCGATAATCTGCGCCGCTGGTCGATCTGGTGGAAATACTCGCTGCTCGACCAGTCGGTTCTGTGGGCGATTGGCTGCGTGCTGGGCATGTTTCTCAACGTGAATCTGGCTCTGTCCATCGTGCCGCCGGGCACAGTCCTGGAGGGCTACGCCGCTGGTGCGTTTCAGGCAAAGCATATGGCCGAACAGTTGTGGAGCGGATTCTGGGTGCTGGCTCTGATCAACGGATTCTGGATCCTGTTTTCAACACAACTCGGCAACGCGGACTGCCTGGCACGCATTGTGGCGGACGTCGCCTGGTCCGGCTGGCCTCGATTGCACCGCATGTCTGCCAGCAGGCTTTACGCGAGGCTGCTGCTGACCTTCGCCGCGATGGGAATCGTCGTGCTCTCAATGGGTGACAACGCTTTGTCACTGTTCAAAATCCTGGGCGTCTTCGCAGGCCCGATCCTCGCAGTCGGTGCGTTTCAGATTCTGAGAGTCAACACGCGGTTTCTTCCGAAAGAACTCCGGCCCTCGCTGTGGCGTCGTGTCGCGCTGATCGGCTGTGGATTATTCTATGGCTGCATCACCATCGCGCTCATCGTCAACCAGTTCATCGGAAAGTAGTGTCGCGAAGGAATATCGGGCAACGCCGTGAAGGAATCTTCGCCGCGATTTCGAAGGCTTTCGCGAAGTCCCTTCTCCCCTGTCAAGGGGAGAAGGTGGCCGACAGGCCGGATGAGCGGGTTTTCGACGGTACTGTGTGCCGCGAATCGCCAGATCGAGTCAATTCCACTTCGGCTGCTATTCCCTATGTCCCCATATGTTTGACGCTCATGCAGAACGAAGCCACATACATCTGTGACGGCTGCGGCGAAGAGGTCGTCGTCCCGATTGATCTGTCGGAAGGTGCCAGCCAGAGCTACGTCGAAGACTGTCCCGTCTGCTGCCAGCCCAATCTGATTCATATCGACATCGACCCGGACGGCGAAGTCCGCATCTGGTCGGAGCCGGAACAGGACTACGACTGATTGTGCGCGGTCCACCGTGAGATCAGCTTCAATTCGCGGCGTGAGTCACGCGCCGCTAGTCCTTAAACAAGCGACCCCGCGACGGCCGTTCGTGTGAGATTTCCGCGCAGCGGCGACCCCAGGCGAGCGGGTCGCGGTGGTGGAAGTCGGATTAGAATCGGCATAAGTGATTTCTTTTGCGGCAGGAATGCTGCG
>JANNGQ010001093.1:0-21158 GCA_031403975.1 Planctomycetota bacterium | reverse complement strand
CGAAATCATCTGGCTCAACCTCGATCACCGCGCGGGCTTCGTCCTCGCGCAGATCGACGGGCAGGTGACGTTCGAGGATCTCTTCTCCGTCTCGGGGATGTCGCGGCTCGACACCGCGAGGATCCTCGCTCAGCTGATCGAAGAAGGCGTGATCACCAGCTGAGCTTCAGTGTCGGATCACCGCGAGCCAGGTGCCGCGGACGACGAGCTTGCCGTTCTGGTTCTTCGACTCGGTGGTGAGGACGAGGAAGTCCTTCCCGACCTTGTCGTACAGCTCGGTGATCACCCCGGTGGAGGTCATCACGTCGCCCGGTTTGATCACCTCGAAGAACTCGAACTCCTGCTCGCCGTGCACCAGCATCGAGAGGTTGATCTTCAGCTCGGGGTCGGTGACCGCCTGACCGAAGGGCGCGATCGAAAACACCACCGCGAAGTTCGGCAGGCCGATCAGGTCCCCGTACGGACCCTTCCTCGCCGCCGCGTCGTCGTGGAGCAGCGGGTTCAACCCCTCTGGGGCCCCGGTGCCGGTGAAGCCCATCGACGGGACGCCACCGGAGATCGCATAGGCGAACTCGCGCAGCTTCTCGGCGCCGATGACGTAGGTGGTCGGGCCGTACTGCTTGCCGATGAACTTCTTGTCGATGGGCATCGCTAGACCCTCGCCTCGACGATCGTGTTCTTGAGCACGTCGTCGCCCTTCTGGTTCTTCGCGGTCAGCTCGGCGGTGAGCACGCCGCCCGCGATCGCGGTCATGAATCTGCAGGACCGGCTGTGGACGCTCTCCGCTGCAGATGACGATCAGCAGGCTGCTGACCAGTTGCTGGCGATTCTCGTCGCTCATGTGGAGTTCCGCACTGCCCAGCCTGGTGATGGCATCTTTCACGATTTCAACGGCACCTTCGACGATGGTCTTGCGAGCATCGATCAGGGCCATGGCCTGCTGACGCATGAGCATGGCCTGAGCGATTTCCGGTGCATATGTCAGATCATTCAGTCGCACGTTTAGCACTTTGATACCGGCAGCGTTCACTGCATTCTGCAGCTCGGCGATGTAGGCATGGGTGACGACTTCATTTTCGAGCTTCAGGCACGGCTCACTGTGGTCCGCAGACTCATAAGGGAACTGTGAACTGACTCGCTTGATCACAGCGCTGGCCTGGTCTTCGATGAACGTGCGGTAGTTCTCGACTTCCAGAGCCGCTTTGTAGGAATTCTCGACCCGGTAGACGACGATCGCACTGATCTGAATGGGGTTTCCGTTTCGTTCCAGAACGGTTGTCACGGCAATTTCGTGAGTCATATCGCGGGTCGGGATTCGGTGCAGTGCTCGTCCGACCGGATGAATCCAGCAGATCCCCTGCATCTTCAGAGTTGTCACGTACTTGCCGAACCGCAGTACGACAATTTCTTCACGCGGGTTGACGATGATAAAACCGAACAACAGTACGAACCCGAAGGTAATCATCGTGACAAATATCACCAGGAACAGCTCAAGAGCTCCCTGGTTCTGACGCATTTCGTTTTGCTCAACAGCCATGAAAGCAACCTCCCGCCCCGGAGGGCAAACGGATTCAGGCCCCGACAAAGTACCGGTCTGATCAGGCCCACACGGCCTGTCCTCAATCAGGACACCGGACATCTTGCTGATTCACTACAGCCAGTACGAGGCCGGCGCGGGATCGGATCAAATGGAATTGCCGGAATCTTAGAGTTCCTGGGCCTGGCCCCATCCACCATAAGCTGTGAAGGAATCTCGTGGCAGGATTCGTGAGAATTCCGATGAAGTTGGGCAGGCCCGAAATCTCACGATTTCGGCCACAGCGAAAGCCCCATCGCACTACGAGACCGCGGGCGCGTAGTGCATCGTTCAGGAATTCGTTTCAAGTGCCCAGACGGCGTTCGTCTCCACGGCGAAATCTTCCATGATCAGAGAGGTGGCCACCTGACCGGCCGCGAAGCGACCATGTTCGCGGTATTCCGTTCCATCGAGTGCCAGTACGGTAATGGTTTTCTCCGCCGGGTCCACAATCCAGTATTCGGCGATCCCCGCGCGAGCATAGTCCCGTCGCTTGTCCACATGATCACGCTGGCGGGCATCGCCGCCTTCGCTGACCACTTCACAGACCAGCAGCGCCGTTGAAGGATACCTGGCAGGAACGGCTCCACTGGCGGTCCGTTCCGCAAGCAGAATATCAGGTTCACGGACGGTCCCGTGAAAGAGTTTCAAAGGAAGAGGGGCAATCAGAACTTCGCCCAGACCGTGAGTAGTCGACCAGTCTCCCATTCGGCGAGCAAGCCAGAGAACAATTCTTTGGTGCAGCCACGTCGGCATGGGAAGGACCTCGATACAGCCGTCGACGAGCTCGATGAAACGGTCTGTTTCCACCTGAAAGAAATCATCTTCGGACCAGGCCCCTTGCGCAGGAAACAGTGTCGCGAGCGCCCACGCGGGTTCTCCCCGGCTGGCTTTCGGAATCTGAATCTCTGTGAATATGTCGCGCGGCATCGAGCGCCTGGTGCTTTCCGTACTGCTGTCCCGCCGCTCCGCAGGCGGGAATTTGCGATTCTGCGCAGTTTAAGAATAAAGATACCAGCCGACGGAGCGGCTGGACAACAGTAAACACCGGTCAGCGAAACATCTATCGGATCAATCGCCGAGTGGCTCAATTGCCGTTACCATTGAGGTTCATGTGGTTTCGTCAGGAATTAAGAAATCCGGAGATGAGTGTCGTGGGCAGATCGGTGGTGCTGGCGTACAGCGGCGGGTTGGATACTTCGGTTCTGGTGGGCTGGCTGCAGGATGAAGGTTACGATGTGCATTGTCTGTACGTCGACCTCGGTCAGCCCTGTGAGGACCGGACGGCGATTCTTAAAAAAGCTCGTGACATCGGCGCGAAGACGTCAGAACTGGTCGATGCCCGCGAAGAACTCTGCCGCGATTTTGCATTTCCTGTCCTGCAGTGGCAGGCGAAGTACGAAAACATCTACCTGCTGGGCACCAGCATCGCCCGGCCGTTAATTGCCAAAGCGTGTCTCCAGCGAGGTCGTGAAGTTGGTGCCGAAGCATTCGTTCATGGCGCCACCGGCAAAGGCAACGACCAGTGTCGGTTTCAGCTCGCGGCCGAAGCTCTGGAGCCCGGCATCCGCATTATCGCCCCGTGGCGGATGTCAAGATTCCGTGACAAGTTTGCCGGACGCACGGAAATGCTCGCCTACTGTGAAGCGAAGAACATTCCCGTGAAAGCGACGGCGAAGAAGCCGTATTCCAGCGACGAAAACTGTCTGCACATCAGCTACGAAGCCGGGGATCTCGAGGATCCGACGGTGGACGGTCAGACGGTGATCGACTTCGGTATGAGCGTTTCGCCTCAGGACGCACCGGACTGTGAAGAAAAAGTCACGATCCGTTTCAGTTCCGGCGTGCCGACTGCCGTCAACGGCAAGGAGCTGAATCCAGCGAAACTGGTCGACCAACTCAATACGATCGGCGGACGCAATGGCTGCGGTCGGATTGACATCGTCGAGAACCGATTCGTCGGGATGAAGAGCCGCGGCGTCTATGAGGCACCTGGCATGACGCTGCTGTATGCGGCTCATCAGGGCCTGGAACAAATGACGCTGGACCGCGACCTGACTCATCTGCGTGACACCATCAGTCCTCAGGTCGCTGAGATGGTCTATTACGGATACTGGTACTGCGCAAAGATGGACGCGCTGATGGCGTTTATCCGGGAGACTCAGAAACCGGTGACCGGTGAAGTGACTCTGACGCTTTATAAGGGAAACGTCCGCGTCAGCAGCCGGACGTCGCCGAACAGTCTGTATAAAGCCGACATTGCAAGTATGGAACGAGGCGGCTCGTACGATCAGTCCGACGCCGAAGGCTTTCTCAGGATCATGGGTCTGCCGGTGCGCGTCCAGGGTTCTGTGCGGCCGCGGGTGTATTGAATCGTTGACTCATCCGACCGAATCGAGGGCGGCAGCACATGGCACATCTTGTTTTTCTTCGAGATGCACGGCAGGTCCGGCTGCAGCTGACGAATGCTGCGGTCGCGATAGGCCGCGTTACGGATGCCGACGTTCGCCTGCTCGAAGGAGATGTCTCCCGCAGGCACGCGCGCGTGTTCAGGCGCGACGATGCATGGTGGCTGCAGGACATGGAAAGTACCGGAGGCTCCTTTGTCAACGGAAAGCGCGTGCTGCCTGATCAGCCCGTCATTCTGGGACATGGAGATAACATCAGGATCGGGTCAAACACACTCGTGTTTGAAAACGACGAGGAGATACCACCCGGCCAACCGAAGAAACGCCCGGCGGGTATTGAGATCTGTGATGACAGCGAAAGCAGCATTCAGAAGCTGGCGCTGACCAGCGGCTATGGAGTATTGACCGTTCGACCGGAAGAGAAGCTCAAAGGCATTCTGAAGATCAACGAAGCGCTGGCCGGCAACGTCGATTTCCGCGCGATCTGCCCGCGAGTCCTGGACACGTTGTTTGACATTTTCCCCCAGGCCGACCGGGGAGCCATCCTGTTCCTGCAGGATGGCAGCGTCCTGGTGCCCGTCGCTCAACGGCATCGCAATATTGACGATTGTGATTCGGTGCGGATCAGCCGGGCGATCCTCAATAATGTGCTGAAGGAAAACTCCGCAATTCTGTCCACGAATACGGCCATGGATTCACGCCTGGGTGACAGCGATTCAGTTTTGACCGAGACGATCCTGTCGGCGATGTGCATTCCGATGCTGTCCATGGATGGTAAACCTTTCGGAATCATCAATCTCGATTCACGGAACCCGCGACAGCGATTCACGGATGAAGATCTGCAGCTGCTGCTGGCAGTGGCCAACCAGGCAGCCCATGCATTCGAAAGCGCGCGGCTGCTGACTTCGCACATGGAGAAACTGAGACAGGATGACGAGATGAAGATCTCGGCTCAGGTGCAGCGGGCTTTGATCCCTGAAGTCCTTCCGCAGCCGCAGGGATACCAGTTCTATGGCTCCTACGACACGGCACAGGCGGTCGGCGGAGACTATTTCGACTGCTTTGAAATGCCGGAAGAAAAGATCTGCGTTTCTTTTGGCGACGTTTCAGGAAAAGGTGTTCCGGCAGCGCTGATCATGTCGCGCCTGTCCGGAATTGTCCGCAATACGATGAATTTCACGAATGATGTGGGGATTGCAATGTGTCAGATCAACAGTTTGATCTGCAGCAACATGATCGATGGACGTTTCGTAACGTACATCCTCGGCGTCGTTGATCTGAAAACCCACACGTTTATTTATGCCAACGCCGGACACATGCCACCTGAAATACGCAGTCCGGAGGGCGAGCTTTCCTCCCAGGGAATCAAACGCTCAGGATTGCCGATCGGAATTGACCGGAATTTCCGATTTGAGACTTCGACGGTACCGCTGGCCGCCGGAACGAGCGTGATCCTCCGCACCGACGGCGTTGATGAGGCCATGGCCGCCAGCGGAGACTTATACGGGATTCAGCGCTTCCGTGAAGTTCTTCGCCGCCGGCCTGCAGATCCTGCAACGCTGGGGCGGGCGTTACTGGCGGATGTGAGGGCCTTCACTGCGGGACACACGCAGCATGATGATATCACCATCATGTCATTCGGAAGGCTGCCTCCGTTGAGGCCCGGTGAGGCATACCCGTCACTTGGAAGAACGACTCCGCCACGGCCGCGCCAACCGAGTTGATGCGGGACTGAAAGTCGTCGACGAACTGGTGCAGACCGTTACCGATGATGTCCGAGGCGCGGGCGTAATTCAGTTGAGAACTCATCTGCCCCAGCATCTGTTCTGCCGGGTTGCTGAACGTGTGAGCCGGAGTTCCGGAAATTGCCCGCAAACTGCTTTCCGCTTCCTGCACGCAGAAACGCAGGGAGCGGGGAAAGCGGGAATTCAGAATCAGAAAATCCAGGACATTGGCCGGAAGAATCCGCCCGTGAGCCCTCCGATACATCTGCAGCGCGCTGGTGGATTCCAGCAGTGCCGCCCATTGCACGACATCCACCGGCGACCCGACATGAGCCGGATTGGGCAGCAGGATAAAGTATTTGACGTCCAGAATCCTCGACGTCTTGTCGGCCCGTTCCAACTGACATCCAATTGTCGAAAAATGCCACGCTTCACCGCGCGACCATGTGGCAGCCGTCACGCCGCTGACCTGGTGAGCGGAGCGCTTGATCTGTTCCAGAAACGGGTGCGGCTGATTGAGCACCTGAGTCGCTTCCGACGAAGCTCTCCGCACGCGCAGGTAGAACCGGTTGATCGCCTCCCACATCGGTGTCGTCAGATTCTCGCGGATTGAACGGGCGTTTTCGCGGGCGGAACCGAGACAGCTGGCCACGGAATTGAGATTCTGGCGGTCAAACAGCAGATAGCGGATGACGTTTTCGCGGGTCGTCTCGACATAGTGCTTCTGAAAGTTCTCAACATCGCCGCCGGAATGCAGCAGCGAAGACCAGAGGTCGTCTTCACGTCCTCGATAACCGAGTGCAATGTTGGACGTGACGTCGATAAAGCGCGCCTGATTCTCCGCGCGTTCCAGGTAACGGCTCATCCAGAACAATGATTCGGCAACTCGGCAAAGCATGGCTGACTATTTCCAATCGAGCGGACTTCACTCCCGCCATCGGGTTCACCCCGGTGGCGGTACGGCACAGCAGAACTAAGTTCCAGACGATTGTTGCTGCCCCTGCATCTGCCCCTGCATCTGCATCTGCTGCTGTGCCCTCATCACCGGCGCATCTCCCAGAAGTACCCAGGTATCCTTGCTGCCACCGCCCTGTGACGAGTTCACGATCATCGAGCCTTCCTTCAATGCGACTCGCGTCAGACCTCCGGGGAGAACGAAAATCTCTTCGCCGTACAGGATGAACGGTCGCAGATCCACATGCCTGGGAACAAGACACTGATTGATCACCGTGGGCACAGTGGACAGCGTCAGCATCGGCTGCGCAATGTAGTTTCTCGGGTCTTTTCGAATCGAGGCCGCGCAGGCCTCGCGCTCGGCTGTGGTTGCCCGGGGGCCCATAAGAATCCCGTAGCCTCCGGATTCGTTCGTGGGCTTGACCACCAGTTCATGCAGATGGCTCAGAACGTATTCGCACTGATCCGGTTCCGAACACAGGTAGGTCGGGACATTCGGCAGGATGGCATCTTCGTTCAGATAATAGCGAATGATCTCCGGCACATAACGATACACGGCCTTGTCGTCGGCGACTCCCGAACCGGGAGCATTGGCCAGCGTCACATGGCCGCTGCGGTAAGCCCGCATCAGTCCGGGAACGCCCAGCATACTGTCCGGGCGGAAGACTTCAGGGTCGAGAAAATCGTCATCGATCCGCCGGTAGATCACATCCACCCGCTGCGGTCCGCGAGTCGTCTTCATCCAGACCAGATTGTTGTCATCGACGAACAGGTCTGAGCCATTGACCAATTCGATCCCCATCTGCTGGGCGAGGAAGGAATGTTCGAAGTAGGCTGAGTTGTAGACTCCCGGAGTGAGCACGACGGCCGTCGGTGACGCCGCCGTGGACGGGGCCGTCTTCAGCAGCGTCTCCAGCAGACGTTCGGGATAGTCTTCGATGGACGCGATCGTCGAACCGTAGAAAACTTCCGGCAGAACGCGCTTCATGATCTCGCGGTTTTCGAGAACATAGCTGACTCCCGACGGACACCGGAGATTGTCTTCAAGAACGTAGATCGTGCCGTCGTAGTTGCGGACCAGATCCGTGCCGACAACATGAGTCCACACGCCGCCGGGCGGTCGGAAACCGAGGCACTCGGGACGGTAAGTCTTCGCTGATTTGACCAGCGATTCAGGTACGACGTTGTCTTTCATGATCCGGCCTTCGCCGTAGACGTCGTCCAGAAACAGATTGAGCGCACGAATGCGCTGCTTCAGCCCGGCCTCGATCGTCCGCCATTCGTCCCAGGGAATCGGACGTGGCACCACATCGAACGGCCAGATTTTCTCATTGCCGTCGTCGTGCCCGTAGACGGCGAAAGTGATGCCCTTTTCCAGCAGCTCTTCTTCCGCGTGTCGCTGGCGTTGCGCAAGAATTTCAGGCGACAGCGAGGCCAGACATTCCGACAGCGCTGGATGGCGTGGATCGCCGTTCCCAGCGAGCAATTCGTCAAATTTGCTTGTGGTGGTTGTCACGTCCTCGACTCTTGCTTCCGGGGAACAGGCAGAGAATGGCTCCTCAATGCTATAGAACTCCGCAGTTTCGCCGGACATTGCTGAGAGTCCAGGCAGTCGCAACCGAATTCCGCAAAACGAGTCGACAGTGTGTCCACGCCGCCAAAAGACCTGAGGACGGTCGGTTTTGTCGTGGGGCAGGCTTTCAGTCTGCCTCGTGGATCGCAAAACACATGCCGTGTTTTTTCAGGCAGGCTGGAAGCCTGCCCCACTTTCCCAGGCAGGCTGAAAGCCTGCCCCACTTCCCTGGCAGACTGGAAGCTTGCCCCACTTCCCTGGCAGGCTGGAAGCCTGCTTCACGGGGTGCACGCCATTCGCTCACACAAGCCCGGGAATCGGGTCGCCGTGCCAGACCTGATGTGGTCGTCCGAGTTCGTCGTGCCAGGCGACGGTCCGAGGCAGGCCGAGCGACTGATAAATCGTCGCGGCAAAACTCTCCGGGCTCTGCGGGTCGAGTTCGGGATAAGCTCCGATCGCGTCGGACGCCCCGACGACGCGGCCTCCCTGAATGCCGCCCCCGGCAAGAAACAGCGTCTGCACTGCGCCCCAGTGATCGCGTCCCGGCAATTTGTAGTGTGCGGGAAGCAACGAGATCTTCGGGGTCCGCCCGAACTCACCGGCTGTAATAATCAAGGTGCTCTCCAGCAGCCCCGTCTCGTTCAGATCATCCAGCAGCGCAGACAAGGCGCGGTCGGTCGGGGGGAAGAGATGGTCCTTCAGATGCGGAAATGCATTGCCGTGAGTGTCCCAGGTTTCATTGTTGCCGAGATTCACCTGCACAAGATTCACACCCGCCTCGACAAGCTGCCGGGCCATCAGCAGCGACCAGCCGAAGGAATTTCGTCCGTATCTGTCCTGTACGGCGTCGTCAGCGCGAGTTACATCAATGGCCCGGCGCACCTGAGGATCGACAAGCAGTGAAATCGCTCCCTGGCGAAAACGGTCAAAGTCGACAGTGGTCGCGGCGGTCTCCAGAGCACTGCACTGGCGTTCCAGTTCGCTCAGCAATGACACGCGGCGATCCAGCTGAGGCCGGGTCATGCCGTGCGGAAGAGTCAGGCTTGGTGCTTCGAAAACCCGACCGTCCTTGTCACCGCGGTCCTGATGATCGAACTGCTGCGTGGGAAACGCGCCGTAGGACGTCGAATGAAACGGTGAGGCCTCGACAAACCAGGGATTTCGATGGACTCCCATCTCGCCGGCAAACTGACCCGGCAGAACTCGTCCGGAATAATGCACCAGCTGCTCGGGCACAACGGCAGCGGGAGGCAGATTGTTGCGCGGTGACGTGAGATCACCGGCGATGGCGGCAATACTCGGCCAGTCCTGCGGTCGAGGCACGTTCGGATTAAAGCCCTGCGGCAGATCCGATCGACCTGTGAGCATGATGTGGTGCCCGGCGGAATGATCGTTCGACGGATGCGTCAGCGAACGGCACAGGGACCACAAATGACTTCTTGCGGCGAGTCCCGGCAAGTGCTCACAAATCTGCAGGCCGGGCGTTGTTGTTGCGATTGGCCGGAATTCACCGCGAATCTCTGCAGCGGCGTCCGGCTTCATGTCAAAGCTGTCGTGCTGAGACAGCCCGCCCGAGAGGAAGATATAAATGCAGGCTCGAAGCGGCGGCGCAGCGGGTTTCGTCGTGTTCGTCGGATCATTGGCCATCGCTCTCAGACCGGCCACATGATTCATTCCGAGTCCCAGCAGACTGATCCCTCCCGCCTGAAGCGCCGTGCGGCGGTCCTGGGAAGGATGATTGCAGGAGTGGATCAGCTTCGGCATTCAGGCGGGCTCCGACGGTGAACGTGGAATCCGGACGATACTCAAATTCGTCTCGGAATGCAGCTCTTTTTGTGATCGGAATCGTTCACGTGCTTCGTCGAGCGTTGGTTTTGAGGCATCTACGTTCCCTGTTTTCCTGGAGAAACTGCCGCGTCGTCAACGCTTGCGGCAAATTTCCCTGGTAAATTTGCGAATTGCAGTTGCTGGCGTGAGCCCTGCTCGACGCGACGACGTTGGACGCTGACTTCCGTCGGGCGGTCATGTTGTCTGTCCCCTCTCCTGTCTTTGAAGGATATTGCTTATGAAAACTCGGTTTTGTCAGCGCTGGCTGATGTCGCTCGCCTGCGCGGGTTCGTGTCTTGGATTCGGCACCGGAGCGGCAAACGCCGGTGATCTGCGTGATGCAGCTCCACCGGGAGCGTTCATGGCCGTTTACGGGATGCACAATCCTGAACGGGACTATCAGCAGAAGCACTATCAGGCGGTGTGGGACGAGGTGCAGAAGACGAAAATCTTCGAAAAAGTCCTGCAGATCGTTCAAAGTAAGATGCAGGAAGGCGACGCGGCTCAATTTGTGGCTGTCAGAGAGGCTTTGCGAAATGCACTGGCTCCGGTTGAGTGGGACAAACTGATGAAAGCATCGGAAGTGCTGTTTGCTCAGCGCTTCGAAGGTCCGACATCGCTGCAGCTCTTCCTCGTGCGGATTCCCGATGGTGGTGCAGAATCTCTGAAGAAGGGCATCGTCAATCTGTTTGAATTGGCGTCATCGGCCAGCAAGGGACAATTGCCGGTTGCGACTGAAACAGTTGCCGGTGTGGAGATGAAATATCTCCAGCTTCCCCGCGAAGTTCCCTTTACGTTTCAGCCGGCGGTCGGTGTCAAAGGTGACGTGATCGTTCTGACAACGTCACTCGCTCTGGCCACGGAAAGCCTTGAACTTCTGGCGAATCCGTCTGCGGAATCCAAGTTCGACGATCCGCGTGTCATCGCAGCGCTCGCAAAGCTGCCGAAAGCGGAAGACAGTATTGTCTTCTTTGATGGCAAGGCCATGGCAGAGCAGCTTCAGGGCATCACCGCATTCATCGAAGTTGCCAGCAACGGCAATCCGGATGCCACGAGGGCCACAGATCTGCTGTCTGATCTTATGCACCAGATGGATGCTATCGATTTTGAAGTGTCGGTTGAGTACACCGAGGGCTTTCAGAACCGATCGGCTTCGTATGGAAAACTTTCAGACAATGCCGATGAAACCGCACTCGGCCAGATGATTGGCAAGCAGAAGCCTTTCGAAGACTGGAAGCGATGGGTTCCGTCGACGACGACCGGCTTCTCACTCTCCGGCGGTGCCAACATACTGCCTCTGTACAATTGGGCCATGGCGGCAGTTCCATCGGCCTTCCCCGAAACAAAGCCGGGATTGGACCATTTTGCTGCAATTCAGAATCAGTTTGACGTTCATGTGAAAGAAGATCTGCTGGAAGCGTTCTCCGGAGAAACCGTTTCGGTGACGCTGCCGGGAGCTCCCACGCCATTTGGTCCGGGCGCTCAGTCTGTCGTCTACATGCGCTGCAGCAAGCCCGAACGCATTCAGGAACTGCTGCACCGCGGCCTCAATGCTCTGAACGAAATTCCGCAAGTGAAAAGTCAGGGTGTCGGGTTGAAAGAAGTTGCTGGCCTGGAAGGCTTCGAAGAGCTGACCGCCAATTTTCTGGGTATGGCCGGCATTCGCCCGGTCATCGGATTCAAAGACGGCTGGATGGTCATCGCCTCTCACAAAGAGGCAGTTGAAACCGCTCTGGCCACTCAGAGTGGCGACGGCGACAGCTGGTCCGAGAGTGACCGATTCAAAGAGTTTGACCTGGAGCTCCGCGGAGCGGTCAAGTCCATCAGTTACACGAACACCGGTGAGAACACACGGGCATTTGCCTTGGGTCTGCAGCAGGCAGGCATGTTTGCTCCTATGGTCCTAGGAATGATTCCGAAACCGCCTGACGGGCAGGGCGGTCCGGATCTTCAGGTCCTGCAGGATATCCTGGGATTGCTTCCGTCGGTCGGTCGCATCATCGGAAAATTTGACTTCATCGAAGCCAACATGGCGGCCTCACAACCAGGTGCGGAAGAGGGGACTTATGTGAGTCATTCCGTGACTCTCATTCGTCCTCCTCAGGAAGACAAGCCGGCAGATGCAAAGTCGACCGGGGGAAAGGCCGCACCTTCCAAATCGAAGAGCAAATAGCCCGGTTACAAAGTTGAAAACTTCCTCTCACGTGGCCCGGACACTTTTGTCCGGGCCATTTTCGTTCAGTGCGGGAATCGCCCGTGGTCGAGGAAATGCCGGACCGCTGTAATGACGGTTTCGTCACTCATCAGAAAGGAATGCACGTTCCGGACTCGCAGGAAATCGGCAGCTCCGGCCAGATATGCACTTGCAACAGTGACCGTGCCGTCGTTGTCTCCCGGCAGCAGTGTGTTGTATCCGAGATCGTCGCCCTTGCCTCCGGCAACGATGCCGAACTCAAAGTCAGGCACAGGCAGAGTCCCGATTGTGCCTGCAGGATCAGTGGCGAGTTCCTGACCCGCGGGCCCGTAAATCGTTCGGAACAGAAATGTGCCTTTGAGCATGTCAGCCAGTTCCGCGCCGCTGTTGGGAGTTCCCATCATCACCATCCGGTGCAGCCGGGGATCCCGATGATCCTTCAGATATCTCCGCACAACCAGGCCGCCCATGCTGTGAGCGACAAAACTGACTTTCTCGACGTCCGTCAATGACTCAATCACGGACTGCAGGTACTCAGCCGACTGGGCCAGCGGAACTCGTGTGCTGGGGTACTCAAAGCCGATCGTAGTGAAGTGCTCGCGCGGCAACGACTTGATGATCGCTCGCAGCGATTTCGCCGAACGCCCGATCCCGTGAAGGCAAATCACGGCATGACCGGTGTCGGGCTTCAATGCGTGAGCCTGTTTCAGCTTCTTCAGAGTGTCCTGACATTCCGTAATTGAGCCGGACACAAAGCGGCGGTCAGCTGCATCGAGCAGTCGGTAATGTCCGGTAAACACATTCCGCTGAATCTTGTAGCCGCGGAAGAAACACACATCGCCCCAGAACTGCATTCCGCCGAGCGTCCGCATTCCCGGTTGAGGTATTTCGTCGTTCACGGTGTCCGGAGTTTCTGTCTGAGGAGTGTCCGATGGCGCGTCCGTTTCATCGTCGCCCGGATGCTGCGAAAGTGCTGACTTCGTGCCGACAGTCCCTGCGGCAAGCGCGGCCAGACGAACCAGCATCATTCTTCTGCCGGACACGTCAGATTTCATGGACTGTGCCCTTTCCTGCAATTCCCGCCCGAATCGCCACGACTGTGCAACAGGTTAGCGATCCGGTCTGGCGACTGACAATGTGAAGTCTGATCACCCTGTTCGCTCCTCAACCGCAATTCTTTCAGGGTCTGTCAAACCTGCGCCATTCATCATCACTGCTTGCGTCGAATCCTTATCGCCGGGATACTCTCCCGCCCGACGAAAGATTCGAGCGGGCGATCAGACCGAGTGGCGAAACAGGCAGACGCACGGGACTTAAAATCCCGGGCTCCGTAATGGAGCGTACGGGTTCGATTCCCGTCTCGGTCAATGAAAACACAGGGATTTTGAAGTTCTCCGGTGTCGCCGTGATGCGCAGCGCCGTGAAGGATTCTTGTAGCCGGATTCGTGAGAATTCGGATGGATATCGGCTGGCCCGAAATCTCACGATTTCGACTACAGCTGCAATCCCCGTGATTCCATTGAAAGAAATCCTTCACGGCGTTGCGTAATGCCGCAAAACGGCAAGTGTCACGTCAAGTGTCACCTTGTCGGCTCAGAACTGATCGGGATGCAATGGAAAGAAACTCAGCCGGCCGTTTGTTGCATATTCTGAAGAGCTTCGAGAAGGGACATCCTCTGCGACATGCTATCAGCTACGTATTGCTTCACGCGGACGTCGCCGGAATGCCTGATCCAATAGCACTCCAGATTGCTTACCGCGGCGTGGTAGGTCTACATGAAGCGTATGGTGCCGTCCATCGCGGTCACGGTACTCTGCTGGTTCTTTCATGTACGATGACCCTATGGCAAAGATTCTGATTGTTGAAGATTATCCGGATTTATCTGAATCCTTGAAGTTCTACTTCGTACTGCAAGGCCATGAAGTTACGTGCGCTCCGAATGGCCGGGAGGCACTCTTGCACGTGTTAGATCAATGCCCGGACGTGGTCCTGCTCGACTTGTCGATGCCGGCAATGGATGGACCAACGTTTTTGGAAACTCTTCGCTTGAAACTGCGTCAGAATGCTTTGCCCGTCGTAGTCCTCACTGGACTTCCGGATGGCCCAGAGACTGATCGTGTCAGGAATCACGGAGTGAATGCCGTGCTGTTGAAGGGCCGGGCAACGCCCGTCGAAATTCTTCAGGCGCTCGAAGCAGCCTGTGGCGCTCAGCCGAGCTAAAAGTTACTGCTGCCTGAAGGACCAGGCTCGACAGATCCGGAAACACTGCCGCCTGTTCATTGGACGACTCCCGCTTGCCGGAGTGGTTCAACGGGGCACGGGGACTGTCGGTTTTATCGTGGGGCAGGCCTCCAGCCTGCCTCGTCCATTCAAAAAAAAATGCGTTCGCTCATGTCCAGGCAGGCTGAAAGCCTGCCCCACGAACGATCGCGCTATTGCAGCGTTGGAGTGCGATGGATTTTCGGAACGAGTGACAGATTCAGGGTCAGATGTCCGGGATTGGAATCATGGGGCCGGCTCAGTTCGGCAAAGCAGATCTCCAGATCGTCAAGCAGCCGTTGGACTTCAATTCCCCCAAGAACGGGCGTGAAGGGGCTCAGATACGCCCTGCAGGAAACGTTCATCCTGTGGGCTCCGCCGAGATTTCCTTCGTCAAAATGAAACAGCGCGACGGCCGCCTGAATCAATCCCTGAAAGAACGGTTTCTCAGAGCAAGTCAGCTCGCTCCAGAAATCTTCGAGCACGTCGTGACAGGCGAAGAATTCCTGTTCATTGAACAGTCGAATGCCTTCATCAATCCGCGGATCGGAAAAATCACAGTCAGCCGCAGTCATCACTGCATCTCAACCTTCAGCACGGCAGCAATCAGCTCTTCAGACTGCACGTGGCAGGCAGCATCTTACGACGAAAACTCGATCCGGGAAAACAGTAACGCCGATGCCCTCTTCCATGGGGCTGGCGGATGAGTCGCGATTTGTTTGGGGGCACGCTTTGAGCCTGCCCGGACTGGCAAAAACACCTGTGTCTTTGAATCGACGAGGCCGGCTGGAAGCCAACCCCACGATAAAACCGAATTGACGAGGCCGGCTGGAAGCCAGCCCCACGATAAAACCGACAGCCCCAATGCGAGAAATGACTTCGCGATCAGCGAGGGTCCGAATTGGTCAGCGAATCGCGTTCGTCCGTGAGCCATTCCAGACTGAACTTCGCCAGAGTCAGCGTCCTGGCTGCTGCCGGACTCTTCCCGTCGGTTGTGCTCCGCTCATAGAAGCAGAAGATCGTTCCGTCCGGGCTCACTGCCAGATCTGAATAACCGCTCATGCCCAGTTCAAGTGTTTTCGAAAACTCCCACGTTGCTCCTTCATCATAGCTGAGTTTTACTGACAGATTCCGGCGGTCACGTCCCGCACCGGGCTGTCCCGGGCCGCCGTTCTTTTCAAGGTTATGCGGATTCGAGAACAGCAGTCTGTTCTTCGAATGCTGCGGTTGGCTGGTCAGCCGACAGATTCCGGCCATGCAGATTGGTTCAAGGAGAGCTGCGTCAAACATCGGAACTGTCCAGTCCGTGGCACCGTCGGCACTGAAAGAGACAGCTCGCCGGTGATGTTTCGACTCACTGCGGATGTTCAGCATCACGCGACCATCGGAAAGTTGAACTGCCACCGTCTCACTGGGATTCACCAGCGGATCTGTCTCGCCCGCCACGAACTCACCGCGCTGCCATGTCCTGCCCGAGTCGTCACTGAAGATCGTCGCCACGACTGAAGGCCGGTGCGCATGGCCGCCGGTACCTTTCGACAGCCATACGGGTACGAGCAGTCGACCGCTCTGCAGCTGAATTCCGTGAGCCGGCCCCGTCGCAAGAACTTGCCAGGCGTAGTCAGCCTGGAATTGATCGAAGGTTGTTGTGATTTCGACCGGCTCGGAAAACGTCAGCCCGTCGTCGTCACTGCGGATATAAAAACAACGCATGTACTCGAGGCAGAACAGCATGTGTACCGCTCCGGTCTGCGCATCAACGATGGCTGTCGGATTGTTGTAGGTCACGGTGCCTTCGGCAGCGAGATTCTGCGCCACCGCAACCGGGTTCTTCAGATGCGGTCCGGGCACTTCAGCGACACGCTTCGGATCCGACCAATTCAGACCTTTATCGACGCTGCGCCGCAACAGGATGTCGATCGGTCCCCAGTCACCGCGAGCCGTCTTTCGCGCCTCACAGTATGCCAGCAGCGTTCTCTGTTTCGTGACGACAAGACCAGGAATGCGATACAGCTCATACCCGCCGGTACCGGATGTGAAGAGGTCCGATTTTTCCGGATTCGGAGGAGCGGCATCGGCGCTGACGACCGGAAACACACACGCGGCAAACACAGCGATTCGGCACAGAAACATGACCAGACTCCCGGCGGTGTTACTTCCGCAGGAAACGGTATCCGACACCGCGGACGGTTTCGACCAGGTCGCAGGCGACGCCCATCTTTTTTCGGAGGGCACGAACGTGAACGTCAATTGTGCGTTCCAGCGAATTGGAATCGTCGCCGCGGGACGTCTCCATCAGTTCGTTGCGGGAAAACGGTCTTCCGGGCTGTGAGATCAGGGTCCACAGCATCCGGAACTCTGTGGGAGTCAGATCCAGAATCACGTCTTTGAATTTCGCGACATGATTCGTCCTGTCGATTTCGATGCCGTGCAGGACAATGACCCGCTTGTCGGCTTCACTTCTGTCGGAACGTCGAAGCAGAGCCTTGATCCGATGAATCAGCGGCTGGACCCGGAACGGTTTTGTCACGTAGTCATCCGCGCCCATATTGAAGCCGACAATTTCGTCCGTTTCAGCGCTGCGAGCCGTGAGCATCATCACGGGAACCTGTCTGGTGCGTGAATCTCCCTTCAGAAGCCGGCAGATCTGCAGACCATCGATCCCCGGCAGCATCAGATCAAGGACGATCAGATCCGGCAGCAGTGACTGAGCCGACTGCAGACCACTGCGGCCGTCACGCTCCCACTGAACGCCGTAGCCTTCCTTCTGCAGGTTGTAAATGACGATGTCCGCGATGGCCTGCTCATCTTCAATCACCAGGATGTTCTGCTGCATACAGTCTCAGTCTCAGTCTCCGCCGGCGAGTAAATTGCCCGCACGACGATGAAGTCTGGGATGCCGGATAATGGCACCTTCAACAAGATACACGACATCTTCCGAAATGTTGGTCGCATGATCCGCGACCCGTTCGACGTGACGGATCACGGAAAACAGGTGCAGTCCCGGTTCAATCAGTTCCGGACGTTGCTTCATGACTTGTACAACAACTTCGATCAGGTCACTGTTCAGTTCATCCACCCGATCATCACGCTGACACACTTTGCGGGCTGCTTCCGCATTCTGCTCCACGAACGCATCAATGCTGTCGTGCAGCATGCTGAGCGCTTCGCGAGTCATCTCGCTGAGCCGCTCCGGCATCGGGAATTCTCCGTACGACGCGATGGCGGCGGATCGTTCCGCGATGCTTACCGCCAGGTCCGCCACACGCTCCAGTTGAGCCGAAATCTTCATCACGACTGCCACCCGTCGCAGATCATTCGCCACCGGGTGATACAGCGCCAGAATCTTGAGGCATTCCTCTTCGATCCGAACGTCCCATTCGTCGACCTCGCGGTCTCGTCCCGACAACTCCAGACCCAGTTCGCTGCGTCCGTGTTTCAGACCATCCACTGCATCGTGGATCATTTCTTCCACGGTGGAACACATCGAAAGTACGTCCCGATGGAGATGTTCCATCTCGCGGACAAAGTGAATTGACATGACTTCGACCGAACCTTGTCAGATTGTCTGCACCGCATCACATCTGGCCAAGCCATTGTCAGCGGTTGATTCTGAAGAACAGTTGTTAAAAAAGCGTTAAGACGGTGAAAACAGTCCCTCGGAAACCCCCGGGCAACGCCGGGAAGGAATTTTGACGAACAGAGTCACAGGAACCCCCCTCATCCGGCCTGTCGGCCACCTTCTCCCCCTGCCAGGGGAGAAGGGACTTCGCGAATACCCTGGAAAACACGGCGATAAATCCTTCACTGCGTCGCCCTCCGGGGCCTGGCTCCGCGTCGAGGTGAGTTGAATAGGACCGGCCGGGTGGCCGTGTGAACTTTGGCTTGACGCAAAGACTCATCCGAACCGTCCCGTAATATAATCCTCCGTCTGTTTCTCTGATGGGCTCGTAAAGATCTTCATCGTGGGACCAACTTCGATCAGTTTGCCCTTGAAGAAAAATGCTGTCTGGTGGCTGACTCGGGACGCCTGCTGCATGTTGTGAGTCACAATCACGATCGTATAATTCTTGCACAGTTCACCGATCAGATTCTCGATGCGGTCGGTGCTGGCCGGGTCGAGTGCTGAGGCCGGTTCGTCCATCAGGATGATTTTCGGATTCGTGGCCAGCGTCCGCGCAATACAGAGTCGCTGCTGCTGCCCGCCGGATAAAGCCATCGCCGGTGCCGTCAGCCGGTCCTTGACTTCGTCCCACAGCGCGGCGTTTCTGAGACAGGATTCCACCAGATCCGCGAGTACAGATCGATTCTTTTCACCGGCGACTCGCGGGCCGTAGGCCACGTTGTCAAATACGGATTTGGGAAATGGTGTGGATTTCTGAAACACCATGCCCACATGCTTGCGGAGGAGCACCACGTCGACTGCCGAATCCATGATATTCTGGCCTTCGACAAGACACTCGCCAGTACAGCGCGTTCCCTCGATCAGATCATTCATGCGGTTCAGAGTTCGCAGGAAAGTACTTTTTCCGCACCCCGAAGGCCCGATCAGCGCCGTGACGGAACGTTCCGGAACAGTCAGCGTGACGTCGAAGAGGACCTGATTCTCGCCGTAGTAGAAGTTCATATGGCGAACTTCAATTGCCACCGGATGGCCGGAAATATCCAGATCCCTGTCAACTCCTGCAACGGGAGGCGGAACTGACATGCGGGACGTGATTGCCGACATAAGGAATGAACTCACCGTTGGACTTCGTCTGTGTTCGTGCCGTCCCCGGAATCTACCATCGAAGTGAACGACTTGCGTAATACCTCACCACAATCGCGACTGCGTTGAAAGTCAACAGCACGACCAGTAAGACCACGATTCCGGAAGCTGCGACCGCTGCATACTTCGTATCGGGTTGTTTTGACCAGTCATAAATCTCGATCGGCATGGCCGTGAACTGATCCAGCGGAGCTTTGAGTATCCGGCCGGGATTCGTGACCAGTTGCAGCGGAGATTCAATTTCGCCGGGACACATTGAAGTCACGGTCAGCGCCCCGATCATGATCAGCGGCGCTGCCTCTCCCACAGCACGCGACATCGAAAGGATCACTCCCGTCAGGATTCCGGGAAGTGCGGCCGGAATCACCTGTCTGCGGATTGTCTGCCAGCGTGTCGCACCCAACGCCAGTGAAGCAATGCGGATTGACCCTGGAACGGCCCGGAGCGCTTCCTGTGATGCAATAATCACAGTCGGCAGGATGACCAGCGACATCGTCAGCGCGCCGACCAGGACATTGTCTTCGTAAATTGGCAGCTTAGACAGCCTCAGTCGGAAGAGACCCAGCACATTGAACACATGCTGCCCGTCAAACCAGACGCGAAGAACGGCAGCTCCTGACCGAAAGACGGTGTAACCGAGCATTCCGTAAACGATCGCGGGAACTCCCGCAAGATTCGAAAGGTTGACCTTGATGATCCGGACCGCAACGCTGTCCCCGGCAATCTCCTCCAGATAGACAGCGGCTCCGACGCCGATCGGAATCGAGAACATTGCAGTGAACAGAATCAGCCAGAACGATCCCCAGAGGCCGGCCAGCATCCCGGCCTTCAAAGGGTTCGAGGAATTTGTATTTGTGATGAAATCCAGTGCAATCCGGCCGGTACTGGACCAGAACACGGAACCCAGCAGAATCACCAGCACGAAGAGTGCCGAATAGGTCACTCCGCAGCACATTCGCGAAAACCATTTCGATACCAGTAACCGACGACGAATCTGACGGTCGTGCCCGGAAACGAATCGGGCGGTCGGCGCGGTTCTGCTTTCGTCCGGCGCTGGCGCGAGGCTCATTGATAGACCTCGCGAAACCGTCGCAGGATCCAGCCGGAAATCAGATTGATGGACAGTGTGATGGCGAACAGGGCGATTCCGACTGCGTAAATGCTCACGCGGCTGATCGAGTCCGCAGCACTGTCACCAGTGCTTGCATGAACCATGAATGACGTCATTGTCTGAGCGCCGCGCAGCGGGTTGAGTGTGGCCATCGCCTGTTGTCCGCCCGCGATTGTGACCGCCATTGTTTCGCCGATCGCCCGGGAAAATGCCAGCAGGAATGCTGCCAGAATCCCCGACAGTGCCGCCGGAACGACAACCTTGGCGGACACATCAAAACGTGTGCTCCCAAGAGCATACGCAGCCTCCCGCAGCGTGCTCGGGACAGCACGAATCACATCTTCGCTCAGGGAAGCGATCACCGGAGTCACCATGATCCCCACCACCACACCGGCGCTGAGAACATTGAACGTTCCCAGTTCGATCCCGAAGAGGCCCGTCAACACGGGCTTCAGAACCCAGGGCGTAATAAACTTCAGCGCGAAATAGCCGTAAACCACGGAAGGTATTCCGGCCAGGATTTCCAGCAGCGGCTTCAGAAAGTTGCGTTCGCGGGGCCCGGCGTATTCGCTCATGTAGATCGCAGCGCCCAGGCCCGCCGGCAGACACACGGCGGACGCAATGACGGCCACCATCATCGTTCCACAAAGCAGCGGCAGGATTCCAAAACGGCCGGATTCTCCATCAACAGGTTTCCAGTGAGTTCCCGTCAGAAACTCCCACACAGAAACTCGTTCAAAGAAAGCCGTCTTTGCCCCCGGTG
>JANNGQ010001092.1:0-2559 GCA_031403975.1 Planctomycetota bacterium | reverse complement strand
GGCTTCCAGCCTGCCTGGTCGGTTTTATCGGGGGCAGGCTTCCAGCCAGCCTGGTCTTTTCGTGGGGCAGGCTTCCAGCCTGCTCCACAAGGAGTCGCGACTAATCCCACAGTCCCCAGGCCCGGACCGACGGAGAGACTTGTTTCGAGCTGCTGCCCTATTCCTGCGTGTTCTGTTGTCGCAGCCGAGCGCTGACGCGGTTCAGCAGACTCACTTCGCGGGATGTCAATGCGTTCCGTCCCTGAGTATGCAGCTTTTCCAGGATCAGGTCGAGCTGTTCCTCTTCGGCCTTTCGTTCATCGACATCGCGGCGGCTTCTTTCTTCATCACGACGAGCCCGCCAGCGTTCAATGATCCCGGTCTCCGAAGCGTCATCCGCATCCTCTTCTACGCTGCTCTCTGAGCGGTCAAGACTGGTGTATCCCTCCGAAAAGTCGTACCCCATAAACGATTCGTCGCGCTCGGGCGGATGGAACCAGGTGGTCGCTTCCTGAATATGCAGTACCAGCAGAAATGCCGACAACGCCACCAGGCCGCTGATGTCAAACACGAAACCGGCAAGGACGCCGAACAGCGAGGCGATCAGCCCGACCCGCAGCATCAGGTCTCGAGTTTCCGTTTCCACAAAGCGCAGGTTCAGAACCGACGAAAAAACCTGACCGGCATCCAACGGACGCACGGGAATCAGATTGAACAGAGCAACACACCAGTTAATTACGAAGACAGCGCGGAGACAGGCATCCCCCAAATCCTCGCTCTCCTTCAGATCAAATCTGCCGAAAGGATTGAGCAATCCGGTGAATTGACCGGATTGATGCAACGCCCAGCCGCTCACTGCTGCAATGGCGAAGTTTGCCAGAGGTCCCGCAAAGGACATCAGGAGGCTTCCTCGGAATCCGAACGGCGGCGCAGTGGAACTCATGCCTCCCAGCGGCCACACAACGACGGTTCCGGGAAAACGCCCCAGTCGCCGCGCCACAGCCAGGTGGGCCATTTCATGAATCAGCAGGCTGATCAGCAGCAGCATTCCTGCGATCAGTCCAAACACGGGATCCTGCAGCCGCCACATCATTGCCACAACCACGACCGGCATCAGAAAGCTCAGCCGCAGCGGAACACCCAGCAGGCGTCCCAGCGGAAACGAAAATGTCAGCAGACGGTCAGTCGCGTACATAAACCGGATTGTAAACACCGCATCCATTCCAAAGAACGGACATGTCAGATTTTTGCAACACATTCGGGTGCCCCGGCCCGTCGTGGCTACAATCCGGACTAAGGCATCGACAACAACTCAGAAGCTCAGAAGCCCGGCTTTTTGAAAAAGCCGGGCTTCTGAGCGGATCACCCTCCAATGTCCCGTGATTTCTACACTCTGGACGACCTGATTCAGCGACTGGGGCGAGACCGTCGCCAAGTGGAAAAGCTCGTTCATCGGGGAGTGATTCCGGGACGCCGCGTTGCTGGTGACTGGCGTTTCAACGAAATGGAGATCACGCACTGGCTGGAACAGGAGTTGCGTGGTTTCGACGACGACGGACTTGCTAAGTTGGAACAGTCCCACCAGTCGGCGGAGCTGAAGACTGCAAGTCCGATCGCAATGCTGTTGCACGCTGAAACCTGCGAAGTCCCTCTTGATGCCGGAACCCGTCCGGCAGTTCTGCAGACGCTGATAGAAGTCGCCGGCCGGACTTGGCAAATCTGGGATCCCGCGGCCGTATTGAAAGCTGTCAAGGAACGTGAAGACGTGATGTCCACCGGATTCGAAAACGGAGTCGCGATTCCGCACCCGCGCAACCCTTTACCAGATGCACTGGGACAGTCCATCATTGCTTTCGGACGGACACTGTCCGGAATTCCGTTTGGAGCTCCGGGACGGTTGATGACGGATCTGTTCTTTCTGGTGCTTGCCCGTGATGCGGCGACCCACCTTCAGATTCTGGCCCGCCTCGGCCGCATTCTTCAGCGCGACGGCTTTGTGGATGATCTGCGACGCGCCGAATCGGGACCGGACGCTTTCCGGTTGCTGATCGCTGCGGATCAGCAGATTGGACCGGTATGAATCCCGATTATATGTCAGTGCCGGAATGACTGCCTCAATTGCCCCCAAGGCTGTTTGAACCACGAATCGACACGGATAAACACGAATTCTGCGCATTCGATTCGTGTTAATCTGGGTTCATTCGTGGTTCCTTGCCTGCACAGGACTCGCGCAAAACCCATTGAACCACCGGAGCAGGCCCATTCGTATCTACACAATTCACGACCATGAATGTGCTCGGGCAGGATCCCTTGCCGCGTGCTGCTGCGATTCATCAGCGTTTATCAGCGTCTATTAGTGGTTTCAAACCGCTAATGACTGCTAATGGACGCTGATAGCGGCAAATCAAAGTCAGACCGCAATCTTCATACGTCATCAGGATTGAGCCCAGATCCAAAAACTTGTTTCTCCCGGTGCCTCTGAATTACGGTCAACCCCCCGGGAGTGTCGGGCTTTGCTGCTCGTCATGAGCTCAATTCCAATGACTTTGGCAGGAATGGCGAGTTGTGTAGATACGAATG
>JANNGQ010001091.1:0-6752 GCA_031403975.1 Planctomycetota bacterium | reverse complement strand
GCGAATCCATGCTTTCAGCTCATCGCCGCGAGCCGCACTGCCGGCAGCATAGGCTTGAACCGCGGTGACCATCGGTCCGCTGTTTTCACGAGCGGCCGGGGTCTTCGAGTTGTTGCTTGTGCTGCCCGTCGCAAGAATGTCATTCAGCTTCTCAGAGCCTTTCAACTCGCTGCTTGGGCACATCATTGCACTGGGGAGCCCGCCCTTGACCGCCAAAACGTTTCCTACCCAGCTGTACAGCGTCGGATCGCCGTCACGAATCCAGTCGTACTGACCGGAACAGATCCGCTTTGAGGGATCTGAGTCGCTCCATGCGTACAGAGCAATCCCGAATTGACGCAGATTATTCTTGCACTGTGTGCTGCGGGCAGCTTCACGTGCGGACTGAATCGCCGGCAGAATCAGAGCCATCAAAATGGCAATGATTGCAATCACAACCAGCAACTCGATCAGTGTAAATCCTTTTCGTGCGGCATGTGCCGCCAGAGAACTCCGAAACATTTTCTTCACAATTTCACCTTCTTCTTTGAGGGAACCAATTGAAACCTGACTAACGCCGCCAAATGTCCTGGCTCACATCAGAGTAGGCCTCCCCTGAGTTTGCCCGATCCACCCTTGCTCTTGTCTGTTCCGACCGCATAAAACTCCTGAGATCGGATGCTGGTATCCTGTCGGACTTAGTTAAGCGATCACGAACGTATGATTAAGAATCCGGATTTCTCCGAAATGCAGATTCCTTATTCTCGTCACACCTCATGGACTCGATCTGACACACCATTCAGCCCCGAGCCATAGGCGACGGCAGTTATGCACACATGAAATCGCCGTTGCCCGGGAGTCACATGAGTGTTCCGGAAGCACGCAGGACGCATGAGTCGATCGCGGTTTCATGAATGGCCGCATCTTGAGTGACTTTGTTAAGGAATCGCGTACCGAATATGAATTCCGGAGAAATCAGAAAATCAGCTTTTGACCAAGCTCCTTAACATATTGTTAGCGTAATCTTTGCAAAACGGAGCCCAGCCGGGATGGCACACGTGAACAGCATCCACTTCTGTTGTCATGGATCGCCACCCCTGTTTCAGCGGACGTTGAGTGATTGCCATAACCAAAAAAGGTGGCCTGCCCGAGCATCGCGATGATTCAGCCAGGGCCTGAACTTCTCTGGTTTTTCTTGCTTGGTTTTGGTTGCCGAACCGGCAGATGCATGTGGAACCGCGCTGACGACGGTCCTCGTGAAATCAGGCTCGATACGCGTGGACGGTCAGCAGGGATTGCCTGCTGTCGGTCGGGATTTCATTGATCACGGAGACCGTGCGCTGTTAATCGGACATTCCCGGAAACTTAACGAACTGTTCATAATCCGGCGGTCCATTCACTGGGATTCTCAGGCATGGCATCGGTCGCCGGATATACGACGACCCAGATCAGCCCCGACGCAATCGGACGCATCTACAGCGATGCGGCAAGACCGAATAAGATGATCGCCGCTCAGGGTGGTGTTACCATCATTCCGAATCCGGATCCCGTCGATGTGACGGTGAACGTGACGGCTGGCGGCTAGCCCGTTTCATGCGTCATGTCCTGTCACTGTCGAATTCGACAATGCTGAAATCCACTCCAGCAGGGCCGCTGTCGTCCCGAAGAACGTCAGTAGTGAACGGCACTGTGTTGAGAGGAAGCCGCAGGACTGCATCGTGTCCAGCAGCGTCATGAGTCCATCGTACAGCCCCGCCATGTTGAGCACCCCGATGGGGCGCGTGTGGAGGTCGAGTTGTGCCCAGGTGACGGCTTCGAAAAGCTCTTCCATGGTCCCGAAGCCGCCAGGCAGAACGGCATAGACATCCGTGAGTTCATGCATCAGAGCCTTGCGCTGGTGCATATCGGAAGTCACTCGCATATCGGCAACCCGGGGATGCATGACTTCGCTCCGCGCCAGATGTGAGGGAATCACACCGATGACTCGGCCGTTTCGCTCCAGCATGACGTCGGCCATCGCGCCCATGATGCCGATGCCGCCTCCCCCATACACCAGGGTGTGACCGTTTGACGCGAGGAATGCGCCGAGCTGACGGGCGGCGATCATGAATTCCGGATTTTCGCCCGGCCGAGAACCACAGAAGACGCAGACTCGGGCCATGAGTGAATCAGACCTTGATCGCCGGGTTGCGCAGCCGGCAGTTTTGCGGATCGGGGCATTCGGGATTCCATCGTGGCCGGACTCGGATTGCAAACGAGTTTACGGAGAGCCATCTGTTCTGCCGAGTCGATGCCGGGAGCCGGTTGCCCAATGGCAATCGCATTGTCGTCGATGCACACCAACCCGAAGCGTCAGTTTTGAAGTTGCGCGATTCGAGTCCCGACAGGGACGGTCCCGGCGCGCCGGGATAGCCAGTGGCGTGAGCCCAATGGTTTCGGATCGTTCGATTTCGAGAGGCCCGACGGGCATCGCCGTGAAGGATTTTAGGCAGCAAAAAGCGAGTAGCCGGAGCGGTGTTTACGCTGAAAGCGTTGTATTCCAAAGCTTGGGGTCAGTGAGACGGTGAAGCCGTCGAGCGCCACCCCGGGTTGGCGATCCCCGACCGGAAAACTACGCTGAAAGCGTTGCACAAGAAACGCTGTGGAACACCTTCAGTGTTCAAATCCCATGGGCTGCGTTTCCTGGGGTGGCGCATTCGCTGCCGCGAATTGCTGACCCCAGCCTTTGGAGTGGAACGCCTTCAGCGTAAATCGCCGACGTGTGTTTTCTTTATGAAAAATCCTTCACGGCGTTGCCTTTCAGGGCTGATCGAAATGAATTTACAAGTTCCAGTGGCTTACGCCACCGGCTACATCCGGTCGAGCCTTCAGCTCTGAGAAACTGCGCAACTTCGAAAAGCGCGAGCTGAGGACACTGACTGGACTTGTCGTCCACTGCGGCAAGGTCCTCGCTGACGCTTCGGGTTCGTATTCTTGCAACGTTTTCAGCATATTCGAACGACAACCTGGCAATCGGTTGTGGCGATCGGATCGCTATCGTTTTTTTCACCGTCGAGTAAACTGCTGCTCTGCCCTGGTGGTCCCTGCCTTTGTTTCTGCCTTCATCCTGTTCCATCGCCCGTTTCGGCATCGGTGAACAGTGAATTATCGGAGTCCCGCCTATGAATTCTCAACAGCAGTTGGATCCGAAAGCCGCACACGTTGCTGGTCAATGGCCGCACGACCGGCCGTTGATTGCCTGCAAGTTTGCGCCGGACGGGCAGTTTGTTTTCTGTGGATCTGAGGACGCGCTCGTCGAACGCTTCCGGTTGTCTGATGGTACGAAGATTGTGCTGAGCGGAGGACATTCGACGTGGGTTGCTGCGTTGGCGTTTTCGAAGGACGGCAGCACAGTGGTCAGCGGTGGCTGCGACGGTAAGCTGACCTGGTGGCCGGTCAGTGATGATGCGCCTCAGCCGATTCGGTCGATTGCCGGGCACGGGACTCAGTGGGTGCGGGCTCTTGCGGCCAGTCCCGACGGAACGCTGCTGGCGAGTGCAGGCAATGACAAAATGGTGCGACTGCGGAGCCTTGCCGACGGTGCACTGGTGAAGGAACTCGCCGGGCATGAGAAGCATGTGTACTCTTTGACGTTTTCCCCGAGCGGACAATCACTCTTCAGCGGAGACCTTGCCGGTTCCATCCGCCAGTGGGACGTCGTTGCGGGAACGGAGATCAGGCAGTTCGACGCGAAACCGCTGTTTGAATACAACGGCGGTCAGCAGGTCGATTTTGGTGGTGTGCGAGCGCTGTCGGTCAGCGCAGACGGAAAGTGGATGGCCGCGGGAGGGCTCTACAAGGCCAGTAATCCGCTGGGTGCGGTCCATGAACCACTGGTGCTGCTGTTCAATCTCGAAACCGGAGCGATGGAACGGCAGTTAATCGCGGAAGGGATCACTCAGGGAGTCATCTGGAGTCTGCGCTGGCTGAGCGACGGAACTCTGATGGGAGCGAGTGGCGGCGGCAGCGGGGGCTGGTTGTTCTTCTGGAAGACCGACGCAGAAAAGGACTTTCACCGTTTCCAGCTGCCGAATCTCGTGCGCGACATGGACCTGCATCCGGACGGCATCCAGGTCGCGACAGCGCATCATGACCGGCATGTCAGGATCACGAAGCTGGCGGTGAAGCCCGCGTAATTCAGGACTGACCGTCGCCCGGAGTCGTTGTTCGCACTTCGCTTGACCCACCCTTCGCTTTGGTTACGCTGCCAGAGCAGAGTGCTCCTCATATCTCGCAAACCGAAACCCCCGGAACTCCCCCGCCCTGGAGATACTCCATGAATTTTCGAATTCCGCTGTTGGCAGTTCTGGCGTTTGCCTCCAGTGCCTTCGTGCTGTCGTCCGCCTCGGCAGCTGAAGTCCCGACGGGCTTTCGTCTGCTGTTCAACGGGACAGATCTGACGGGCTGGCACGGCATGCCGCATTTCGATCCCCGTGATCTGGCAAAGATGTCGGCCGATGCCAGAGAAAAGCAGATCTCTGAATGGACGGCAGACGCAAAAATGCACTGGCGCGTGGATGGTGATGAACTTGTCAACGACGGCCACGGCGCGTATCTGACGACGGACGAGGAATTCACCGACTACGAGTTTCTGATCGATTACAAGACGGTGGCGAAGGCCGACAGTGGTATTTATCTGAAGACCAATCCTCAGGTGCAGATCTGGGACTTCACTGAAGAATCAAAATTCAGCCTTGGTGCCGACAAGGGAAGCGGCGGACTCTGGAATAACAGCGCTGGTACGGCCGGTAAGGATCCTTCCGAACTGGCGGACAGACCGTTCGGAGAATGGAACAGTTTCAGGATCCGGCAGATCGGAGCTCGTACAAGTGTCTGGCTGAACGGAAAACAGGTCGTTGACAATGCGATTATGGAAAACTTCTGGTTCAACAACGACAGAAATGCGGCGAAAGAAACGTACAAAGCTGATGAACCGAACAAGGCGATGCCGCTGTTCCTCCAGGGACCGATCTGTCTGCAGACACACGGCGGCGAGATCCGCTGGCGCAACATCGCGGTTCGTGAAATCCCTGCGGAGGAAGCGAACACGATTCTTGCTGAAAGCCATGCCGACGGCTTCGAATCGAAATTCAACGGCACTGATCTGACCGGCTGGACTGGCGCAGCAGAGAACTACGAAGTGGTGGACGGAGCGATACGCTGCAAGGACGGCCACGGCGGCATCCTGCACACGACCGACGAGTATTCTGACTTCGTCGTTCGACTGGAATTCAAAGTTCCTCCGGCCGGAAACAACGGTCTGGCCATTCGTACGGACGGCACCGGCGACCCGGCCTATGCTGCGATGTGCGAACTGCAGGTTCTGGACTCGGAACACCAGAATTATGCCAAGGTCGATCCGCGCCAGTGTCACGGTTCCGCATACGGTATAATTCCGGCGGCACGAGGATTTCAGAGAACCGCGGAAATCTGGAACTTCCAGGAAGTGACGGTCGACGGCAGCAAGCTGAAAGTTGAGCTGAACGGCAACGTGATTCTTGACGGCGATCTCGCCACTGTGACCGAGTATCTGGCGGACACACCGCATCCGGGCAAAGAGCGGACATCGGGCTTCTTCGGCTTCGCCGGCCATAGTGATCCCGTGTCATTTCGCAATGTGAAAATCAAGCGGCTGCCATAGAACCTTGTAATGTTCACCCGCCGCTCCGTCGGCGGGGCGTCCGCGCAGGGCGCTGAGTGTCGCGAGTGGCAGCACATTTCCCGGGCATCAACAAAGAACTCCAGCCGACGGAGTCCCGGCGCGCCGGGAGTCAACAGTAAACTGCCATGAGCATGCTGCTTCGCATCATCACGACTGTTCTCTGCGGTGCAGCGTTCACGCAACCAATTCCGGCTGATGACCTGCTTACGCTGGTTGATCGGTTTCAGCCGATCACCGATCAGCCTGTCTTCGCAGGCGATCCTGGTCAGTGGGATGCAAAGATCCGTGAGCGAGGCTGGATTTTGAAAGAGGGAGATCTCTGGCGATTGTGGTATACGGGCTTTGATCCTGACCAGCAGCCTCCGCTGATGAAACTTGGGTACGCCACGTCTTCGGACGGACTGAAATGGGAACGGCATCCTCAGAATCCTCTGGTTGGTGATTTCTGGGTTGAAGACATGATGGTGGTCAGACACGGCGCAGAATACTTCATGTTCGCGGAGGGCGTTGCAGATCAGGCTCAGCTGCTGAAATCCCCGGACGGCATTCAATGGACCCGAATCGGCACGCTGGATGTCCGGCTGGCAGACGGTGCCCCGATTCCTCCCGGCCCGTTCGGGACTCCGACAGCGTTTTTTGAAAATGGTGGCTGGCACCTTTACTACGAACGACGTGATGCCGGCATCTGGCTGGCTCGCTCAACCGACATGAAAGTCTGGACGAACGTAAGCGACATGCCTGTGCTGGTCCCGGGACCCGACAGTTACGACAGCCTGATGATCGCCATGAATCAGGTGATTGCCGTCGACGAAAAGTACATCGCCGTGCTGCACGGGACGGGTTCCCCGGAGAAGCCTCGTCAGTGGTGTACTTTGCTGGCGGAATCGAGCGACCTCATTCACTGGACGAAGTTGCCGATCAATCCGTTGCGGCCGATTGCGGAAAACAAATCCAGCGGGCAGCTGGTCCAGGCCGGGAATCGCTGGCGGCTGTATACGATGCACGACAAAGTGGAAGTGCACGCAGTGAAGTAATAAGTTCGTAGCCACGCTCGCCAGAGCGTGGGTGTATA
>JANNGQ010001090.1:0-3441 GCA_031403975.1 Planctomycetota bacterium | reverse complement strand
GTCAGATGGTCGTCGCCTGGCGGGGCATTGGTTCGCAGGGATTTATCGGCGTGCAGATAGAACGATGTGGGTTTCGCAGCAGGCGGCCAGGTATCGGCTGACCGCCAGAAGTTGCCGGGTGACCCAGGAGCGTCGCAATCGCCCATAACGTAGTAATGCACAAGCTGGAGAGCTTCCACATTCTCGTTCGGCTTGCCGAGCCAGTGCTCAAGTATGTTCATGGGCGCCACGAGGTGAATCGGCGCACTGGACACATCGGGATAAACGACCGCCTCGTCGAATTGTCCATGGGCTATCGGGGCGATGAGCAGGAAGCATTTGCCACGAGCGTTTGGGCCGCCGCGGCTGTTGATCTCGACAAACGAATTGATCGTCCCCTGGATGAAGATGTCATACCAACCGCCTGTGAATACGCCGGGGGCATCGACCTGGTCGGCGTGGGCCTCGGCACTGAGCTTTTTCCAGAAGTCGTCGTAGGTGGTGTGCTCCAGAAACGTGGGCAGATTGACGTCGTCCATCTTTGTTTGCGTAAGCCAACCCTCGAGCAGTTCTTTCCGCCACACGCCTCCCTGGTATGCGGCCTGGTGATAGTAGTCTGAAAATGCAACGCCGACGACCTGACCCTTCAGTGCCGCAGGAGCGCCCGGGGCGGCCATGTTCTGGGAGATTCCCAATGCCGACTGACCATAGGTGACAACTTTGCCATTTGACCATTCCTGCCTGGCAATCCATTCGAGGGTGTCATGTCCGTCCTGGTGCTGCCCGCCGATCCCATCATTGCCGAAGATAATCGCGTGATGGCCTTCGGAAGCGAACCGACCGCGCATGTCCTGCACCACGAGCGCGTAACCGAATCCAGCGACCATGGCGGCGGTCGTCCAGTTGCCGTTCTTGTTGTAAGGCGTGCGAAGCAGTATGGTCGGAAATGGTGGCTCGCCATTCTCCGGAAGATAGACGTCGGTCGAGAGCTTGACGCCATCACTCATGGCCACCATCTGCGTCTGAGCAGTCGGCTGCGCCTGGCAGGACTCGCCGATGACCTGAACCGAAAGCAGAACAAGGCCTGCGAACAGGTGCCGAAGTCGATGCGTCACTCTCAAGGGAAATCTCCGGAGCAACAGTCTGCAGTACTTGCACGTCGGGAGTTGACCGATTGCGAATGCATTGGACCGGTGGCAGAATGATGTTGCAACCGCAAATCTGGCTGACCGTCACCCAGCAATCGAGATCGATTGTCTCACTGGGCGGGGCCTTGCAAGTCTATTCACAATCTGGCAGTAGCTGACCGCAAGGAAATGAATCGCCTGGTGCGGACCCGCGTGCCAGGTGGCCGGGGTGGGTCAGCCGCAATGCTGCCCCGATCCCGATTCTAGTTACGCTGACTTCTTCAATTGCACCAGCGACACTGGAGCCCGCGCGGCGGAACGGTCTCGTCCATCCGCGGGAATTGTTCAGGAATGGCGGTCAGAGAACCTGTGGTCGGTGCTCCGCAACAGGCAACGAAGGTCCGTGGGCGTTCAGCACGGCGGGCTGGCCACCATCCAGGCGGTCCGATATGGCTTCCAATCGTTCGCACGCGAATGCTCACACAGTTCGAGAACTCATCCACAGCTGACCTCCGTCGGTCTGGCGCACCCGCGCACGCAGAGTGAGTCGCCAGATTCAGCGAAAGTATCAGAAACGTCGCGTTCCCCTGAGTTTTCGCATCTATTCCTTCGGCAAACCCGGTCTTCACTGAGGATCGTCGCTTCGACCACCAGTTGCATCTGGCCAGTCAGATTGGACCGTTGGAAATCCACGACAATGACATAAAAAGAGTTGTGGCGTGGAATTTGCCTGCAAAACCATCTGGAGATTGAGTCGAAACATGTTCAAAACGGAATGTGGTTCGCCTTAGTGATATCGGATGACTGAATAAATCGCCACCGACGGACGCACGTGGGCGAGTTAACGAGTAAGCCGAGGTGGTGAATCCTTCAGGGATTCCGCCACCTCGGCCTTTTTTTTTTGTTTGTGGGCGTCCGCGTCGAATCACTCTTTACGATCAGATGCAGGCGGCAGCTTGCGCACACATATCGGGACGACTTTTGAGTCTCTTTCAACTCGGGTGGAAATTCGCATGGCTCTGCATAAGTTCTTTGGTGTTTTGAGTCGTGTTCCGCGAAGGTCCAGTCGGAGGAAGACTGGTTCTTCTCAATATGCAGAGTTCGAATCTCTGGAAACCCGGCAACTTCTTACTGAGGGCGATCAGACTGCCACACCCATCATCACAGGACCTGCAGCCCTGGTCGCTCAACTACGTCCCACCGTCACATGGAACGGCGTGGCGGGGACGACTCAATACGAGGTTTGGATCAAGAATCAGTCCACCGGGGAAGACCGATTGATCGTGGAGGCAGTTTCCGGGACAAACTTTACGCCATCGAGCGATCTCGGAATCGGAAGATACACTGTCTGGGTAAGAGGTCTTGGAGCGAACGGAGACGCCAACTCGCCATGGAGTGCTCCGCAGAACTTTCGAATCAAGGTCGCTGTGAGCCAAAATGCCGTAACGCCGGACCCTGACACCGGCCTGCCCAGGATCTCCTGGCAGGCATTGCTGGGTGCGGAAACCTATGACGTCTGGATTAACCGGCTGGATGTTCCGACGTCTCAGATTCTTCGTGACACGGATGTGTCAGGAACTAGTCTTTCGCCGACGAACTTGCCGCGCGGCAGCTACCGAGTCTGGGTACGAGGTATTGCGGCCGATGGAACTGATGGTGCCTGGTCAGCGTCTCGGGATTTCTCGACGGTACCTGTTTCTGTACCAATCATCACGGGGGGGCTCAATCCGACATTCGATACGACTCCCACCAGCACATGGACAGCCGTCGCCTGGGCCTCGACCTACGAAGTCTACATCCTGAGTATTCACGGAAACTCAAAGGCCCTTCATCAGAAGAACATCAACGATACGTCATTCACATGGCCCGCACTTCCAGCGGGCCCTTACCGCTACTGGGTCAGAGTGTCTGGCGCGACGGAGTGGAGCGACCCCGTCGAGATTGACACGACCGGCCGAACCAATGTGCTCGCTCCCATTGGTAACACGACGGATCGCACTCCCACGATCTCATGGCGACCAGTGGATGAGGCAGTTCAATATGAACTCTGGGTCAATCAGCTTGGCGTGCGAGACAAGATTATCTATGAGACGAGTCTTACGACAACGAGCTTCACTCCGACGTCCAATCTTCCAGTCGGCAATTTTCGAGTCTGGGTTCGGGCGGTTGGCAGTTCCGCAACGGCACCATGGAGTGCCTATATTGATTTCACGGTCGCTGCGACGGCAATTCCACTGACACCCTCGACGGATTTCTATCTGCTCGCATCCGTCTTTTCAGATTCCCAGCTGCTGCCAATACTCGGCGAATCCCCGTCCCAGTCGTTTGACCTTGC
>JANNGQ010001089.1:0-5946 GCA_031403975.1 Planctomycetota bacterium | reverse complement strand
CGCGTACTTATCACGCTACGGATTCCTGTGGCAATTCGGCTTCGTGCACACAGCTTATCATTGTCAATGATATCACTCCGCCTGTCATCACATGTCCTGCAAACATGACGATCAGTGTTGAATCAGCGACCCGCATCTGTCTCTGCAGCGCTCCGACACCGGCGGATGCCGTTCGTCAGCTGAATATCCTGCTCATGAATTCCGGCTGTGATGATCGGTTTATTACATTCGCTGTGGCCGTTCTGGACATGGATCAGTTTCTGCTGACTGTCGTCAATGCCGGCCACCTTCCGCCCGTGCTGCGTCGTGGTGCACAGGGAGATGTGATTGAACTGGCTTCCGATGTGGCGGGATTGCCACTGGGTGTCCGTGACCGGCCCTATCAGCAGATCGAATCCGGGTTCGAACCGGGAGATACGCTGCTGCTGTTTACTGACGGCGTCAGTGAAATGCGCAACCCGGCCGGGGCAATGTACGGAACGGACCGCGTGCATGCTGCGATCCGCGCGGCTCCGGGCGATGCGGAGAACATGGGAAGTGCACTGCTGGCAGACGTGCATCAATTTGCGAAGTCCAGACCGGCGAGTGACGACCTGACAATTCTGTGTCTCGGGCGAACAGCATCGCAAAAGTCGGATATTGTATGATCGGCTGCTCTGGTGTGGCGGTTATTATCGTTCGAGGAATAAGTGGCGCAGGCTTCCAGCCTGCGAGTTCTTCAAGTGGCGTTGGCTTCCAGCCGACGAGTTCTTCGACGACCGGCTGAAAGCCTGTCCCACTTTTCTGAGCAATTGAGTCGAGCCCGGCAATCACCTCTTCAGTGCATCGTCCACAAACTCAAACAATGCCTTTGTGGCCGGATCCTCGGGCTCGCCCAGTTCGGCGTTGATCCGGCTGTGGTTGGTTTCTTTGGCACCGAATACCGTGGCGGAAAGGCCTGCGTCTTTCAACACAGTGCCGAGTCGTATCGCCTGCGCTGAGTTGTCGGGATGATCGGCGACATGGAGGATCAGGAACGGGGGGATGTGCTTGCCCTGCGACACATGCGTGACGGCGGAGAAGTCACGATGCTTCTCCGGATCGTTGCCGAACTTCTCACGGTGACCAAACTTCGCCTGTGGCTGACCATGCACCCGACGACGCGTCTCCGCCGTCTCAATGATGGCCGGCACGTCGTAGGTGTCGCCATCGACAGGCACACAGCCTTTGGTGATGGCCAGCGACAGCCCTTCCGCTTTGAGGTATCGATCATCGGTGCAGATCAGGGCGGCGAGCTGCGCACCGGCGGAATGGCCCATCACAAGAATTCGATCGGGATCACCACCGTGCTCGGCAATATGGTCGTGCACCCAGCGCATGGATTCTGCGATGTCGCTCACGATGGTCGCCATGTCGACGCTCGGCAGGAGTCGATAGTTTGTGGAGACAAACACGAATCCTTTGTCCATGAAGACCTGCGGTTTGATCTGGACGTCGGATTTGTCTCCCGCCTGCCAGCCGCCGCCGTGAATCCAGAAAACGACGGGCAGATGTTTCGCACCCGGCGGCGAATAAACATCCAGTACCTGCCGTTCGTGCGCGGGATCGGCGTAGGGAATGTCGCGTCGGATGTCCTGAGCCGAAGCTGCGGACACAAGAGCGAGGGTGACGAAGAGCCAGGCGAGCTGATTCATGCAGTACATCCTTGTTTGAAAGACACCGATGCCGTTGTTGTCACTTTCGGCGCGAAATGCCACTCTCCACCGTGTCCGTCTGTGAACACACAGAAACTCACCGGCGGCCAGTGCCGTACCCGCTCACGAAAACAATTCGTGAGCCACATTGCCATGAACATCCGTCAGGCGAAACTCGCGTCCCGCGTGACGGAACGTGAGTCGCTTGTGGTCAAGTCCCAGGGCGTGCAGCAGTGTGGCATGAAAATCGTGCATGTGCACCGGGTTCTCAACCGGATGAAACCCAAAATCGTCGGTTGTGCCATATGTCAGGCCCCCGCGAACGCCTCCGCCGGCCATCCAGATCGTGAATGCCTGCGGATGATGATTCCGTCCGTCACCGTTTTCGACTGTCGGAGTGCGACCAAATTCTGAACCCCAGACGACCAGCGTGTCTTCCAGCAATCCGCGACGAGCCAGATCTGTCAACAGACCGGAAATCGGCTTGTCGACTCGAGCGCATTCCTTTACGAGACCGTCGTTCACTTTCGAATGATGATCCCATGTATAGTCGGTTGAGACCTGAATGTAACGCACACCCTTTTCGGCGAACTTCCGGGCCAGAAGACATTGCCTTGCAAAGTTATCCGTCGGTCCGGAGTCCACACCATAGAGACCCAGTGTCTCTGCCGTTTCATCGGCCAGACTCATAATCCCGGGGATCGTCGACTGCATCCGAAATGCCAGTTCGTAACTGGCAATCAGGCCTTCGATGCCCTGATCCGCGACAGCTTTCTGAAGGTGCTGACGATTCAGTGCCTGAATCAGATCCAGCTGCTCTCGCTGCACTGCGCGATCGAGCTCAGGATTGCTGATATTGGACACTTTGGCATTCGCAATCGGAATCTCTGCCGAACCAATTGCCGTTGCCTGATGCACGGCAGGCAGGAATGCGCTGCCATAATTCTGAACGCCGCCGTGACCGCGAGGAGGCGAAATCGTCATGAACGCGGGGAGGTTTTCGTTTTCGCTTCCAAGACCATAGCTCACCCAGGCACCGACGCTGGGTCGAACCAGATTCGACTGCCCGGTATGCAGATTCAGTAATGCTTCGCCATGAGCAGAGCCGTCGGTGTGCATTGATCGCACCACACACAACCGATCGGCGTGGCGGGCGAGATGCGGAAACAGCTCGCTGATCCGGACGCCGCTTGCACCGTGCTGCTCAAACTGAAACGGTGACCCGAGAATGTTGCCGCCAGGAGGCTGCTTTCCGCCGAACGCCTCGGAAGTCACCGGCTTCCCGGCGAAGTCGCTGAGGCGTGGTTTGTAGTCAAACAAATCCACATGGCTGGGTCCGCCCCACATGAACAGGAAAATGATGCGTTTGGCCCGCTGTATCTTATGCGGCAGGCAATCCCGCAAATCGTTGAGTTCGATGCGAGGCTCTCGGGTTGCCTGTTCACTCGCCATCGCAGCAAATCCAAGCTGCGCAAAACCGCAGGCGCTGTGATGCAGCATTGATCGCCGCGTCGAGTGATTCAAGAAGCGGTGGCAGGCCATGGATTCACTACTCCAGATACTGAAATCGGCTCGAAGCAAAGACCGCATGACAGGCCAGCGTCAGAGCCTTCAGCTGTGGTTCCGGATCTCCGGCGGACTGAAGACGGGATTCCTCCCTCCGGAGATACGACCACAACGTCTGTCTTTCATCGTCGGTCGGATTGCTGTTCACGATTGACTCAAAGAGTCGCTGGATTTGCGCTTCCGGCGGCTGTGACGCGGTCTCATGGATAATACGGCGGGCTGTCGATTCCGCAGCTTCTGTCACCAGTTTATCATTCAGCATGTACAGTCCCTGAGTGGGCACCGTGGTTTTCGGCCGGCCTCCTGTTGTTGTGTGAGGATTGGCAAAGTCGAACGCGTCGAACAGCTCCGGCAGGTCATTGCGGATTACCGGCAGGTAGACACTGCGACAGTTGAAATCTGTCCTGCGGCGAACCTCGTTTCCGCCAACGGCCGTCGCCTGATCACCCAGATACGATACCGTCGAGTCCACCATCTTCGGATCGAGGGTACCCGCAGCGGTCAGCATGGCATCACGAAGAGATTCCGGATCCAGTCGCCGACGATGGGCTCGCCAGAGCAATCGGTTCTCAGGATCGCGTGCGTCGTTGATCGGGTCGTAACTGCTGCTCAACGCGAATGTGCGGCTGAGCACAATACTGCGAATGAGGGATTTGAAGGACCAGCCGCCGTCGATCAGCTGATCGGCAAGATGGTCGAGTAACTCCGGATGACTGGGCGCTTCACCAGTCCGTCCGAAGTTGTCAACGGTTCGCACGATTCCGCATCCGACCAGATGATGCCAGACGCGATTGGCCTGGACTCGAGCCGCCAGCCATCCGGCACGGCTCTGCGGATCCGTCAGCCATCGGCTGAGTTCGATGCGACCGCTCTGCTTCGCGGGCATCTGACATGTTGTTTCATCGCACAGCACCTTCAGAAACCCGCGCGGGACTTTTTCACCGACTTCATCAAACTTTCCTGCCAGCCGTATGTGTTCGTCTGCTGGTTCGTCGTCATCAGCCGGGATCATCGCCCGCGGCGGAATCTCGGCGTGACTCTTTACGGATTCCGTCAGTTCTTTCAACAACGCTTCCTGAGCGGCTACGCGATTTTCTCTGGCCAGTGCGACATTCTTTGCACCTTCCGAAAAACCATCCGGTTCGGCAACAAGTTTCGCGGCAATTGCCTGGTCGTCAGCCTGCTTCAATACATCGAGTACCACTTTCACTTTTTCGATGCGGGTCTTCAGCCCTGGCAGCTCCCGCCAGTGAGCCTCATAGGCTGTATCCAGTCTGTCACCGTCCTCCCCAAGGCCCGCGAGTCGCTCCATGACACGCTGCTCATTGAGCATGTAGCGCCGCTCCATCACCTGAGTCGACGTAAGAATTCCGGCCAGCGCGTAATAATCGGCGATAGGTATGGGATCAAACTTGTGATCGTGGCAGCGTGCACAACCCAGCGTCTGTCCAAGTACCGAGCGGCCGATTGTTTCCAATTGCTCATCGGCGACATCCATTTGCTGCTTCTGCGGATTAACTCCGAGCAGCACCTTCGGTCCGACCACCAGAAATCCTGCCGCGATGCGCTGACGGTCCCGCTGTTCAATCGAATCAAACGGCAGCAGATCTCCGGCAAGTTGATCCCGGAGAAAGCGATCAAACGGCATGTCCGAATTCACCGCTTCAATGACCCAGTTGCGATATCGCCATGCCTCACGAAACAGGAAATTCTCGTCAAGTCCATTGGAGTCCGCGTATCGAGCGAGGTCCAGCCAGTGTCGTCCCCAGCGTGGCCCGAACTGAGGCGAGGCGAGCAGTTCATCGAGCAGTCGTTCCCGCCCGGTGAGTGTCGGATCCTGACTGAACACTCGCAACTGGTCAGGAGTCGGCGGCAATCCTGTGAGCTGGAAACACATGCGGCGAACGAGGTCAGATGGGGCAGAGTCCCCCACAGGAGTGAGCCCTTCCTGTTCCAGTCGAGCCATTACAAAACGATCGATCTCCGTCCCAGCCCACTCCTGGTTCTTTACCTGCGGAGCCGGCCGTCTTAACAATGGCTGAAAAGCCCAGTGGTTCTTTCCCGCGATCGGATCAGATGGATTGTCGACAGCGATTGCATGATCTTCGGCCGGAGCCGGCGAGCCCATCATGACCCATGCTTCAAGCACTGCGATGGCCTCATCCGGCAACTTTTCTGTCGGGGGCATCTGCAGATCCGGATCGCTGTACCGAACGGCCCGAATCAGCAGACTGCGATCCACATTCCCCGGGACAACGGCCGCACCTCGATCACCATTGCGCAACCATGTATCACGGCCATCCAGCAACAAGCCGCCTTCCTGCTTGCCGGCCCGCTTTGAATGACAGCTGTAACATCGCTCAGCGAGCAACGGGCGAATATGAGTCTCGAAGTACGCAATCCCTGCCTCTGAGGGTTCATCCGCCACCGCACGAACCGCGTCCGTGAATGGCGTCAACCCCACCGCCATCAATGCCGACAGCAAACCAACTCTGATCCGTGCAATCCGAGAAGTCGTCTGATCCTGTCTCATAGCATCCTGAACGCTCGACATGCGAAATGTTGAGTGATACATCCGGATCATTGCTTCAAACCATCAGACGTCCGGGAAGATTGAATCGCTCACCATGCCGGTGCTGTCGGAGAATGATTCTTCCTCGATCTGCATGGAACGCAGAATACTCAGGTAGACGTTCGACAGCGGTGT
>JANNGQ010001088.1:0-5862 GCA_031403975.1 Planctomycetota bacterium | reverse complement strand
ACATCCGCCGACGCAATTGATCCACAGTATCGGGTGAAGTACTTGCGGCGCCTAGCGTCGGGGCAACATGTGCCGATGTGGCGCGAGAGCGAGCTTCCGGAGACAGAGGCGGCTTGGCCCGCATTGGGTAACGAAGAGAGTGCCGGCGTGCCACGCTGGGTCCCCGGTCGGCGCGCATTGACCACTCTGGCACTTGATGTCAGTGGCTACCGGCAAGCCGCCGTGTATTGGTTGGACACGAAACAGGTCGAGGTACTTACCAGCGGGGCATCCAACAAGGACGAGGTCTGGATGTGGTCCGCCCCTGAGTTCGGTGGCGAGTACATCTTTGTTTCGATTGTCGACGGATGCTGCATCAAGGTCTACCGGCAGATCGGCGGTGTCTGGACTGCGATCAACAGCCTCGACGCGCCCGCGTTTGCAAATCAGCCATTGGTCTTCTCGCCAGAGCCTTTTGTCTATAAGGGTCGTTCATACCTTGCGATGCAGATTGGCACCGCGAAGAAGTCCAAGTCGAGCATCTGGATCGCTGCAATCGATCCCGCGGCGCCGTTATTCCGCCAAGTCAGCGATCCAACAAAGCAAGCTGTGCGTTACGAGCCAGAGTGGTATGTGACGACAGCGGGACCGATGGTCTACTTCTCTCAATATGCCGGCAACAATCGTTCGTCGTTTCGCCGGGCTGCAACGGGTCTGAAGTGATCCAGCGCCACCGGGTCTCCACGCGCGTGCCTTTCCTACGGTGCCGGCCATCCCGGGCGAGATGAACGACCCATCAGCCGTGGACCGAGCGGTGGCCTTCACGATTCATTGGATCCTTGGCTCCAAGCGCGACAATGCGTACAGTACCCAATCTATGTCGGCGGAGTAGTAGATGCCTGATGGGGAAGCGTCAACGACCTAGCGCCCTTTGGGGGCTCTGATTGAGCGACGGCCTGCCTGGCGCAGGGGCGTACGCCTTCCAAAGGTGGAGGATTCAAGTCATGTCTCACTGTGCCCAGATTCGATGCAGGTTCCTTGCGGCGGCGTTCGTGGTGTCGTCGTTGCCGAGCAATGTAGTGGCGGACATGTTTGTTCCAGCAGACGTCATCATTTGCCCCGCCTCATCAGACATCATTGACCCCGAGTTCGAGCCTGGTGGATCGCGCATGGCGTTTACCACCAGCACTGGCGAACTCCGCGTCACGACCATGCCAAGCAACGGCAAACTGGGATCGATTGGCTGTGCGGGCACGCTGATCGATACCGGATTGACCACGCAGATGGGCACCGCTCCATACCTAAATGGTCCCGAGTGGGGTCGCAGCCAGACCGGCTCTGAGATCGTCTACATGAAGGCAATGCCCGATGGCAGTACAAGCATGTGGCGCGCTTGGCAAAACGGCGGCGGCTGGGACAAGGCGATGATGACCAAAGGGGAGTCTCGGGGGTATCCCATCGCCTCCACAGACGTGACTGATCCGCAGCACCGTTTCTGGTACCTGCGTCGCTTGAAGTCGGGGCAGTACGTGCCGATGTGGCGTGAGAACGAGCTGCCCTGTTTCGCATGTCGTCGAGCGACATACCGGCTTTCAGCTCCTGCCCGCGTGCCCGCATCATGTCGCGAACGAAGGACGGCATTCGATCGATCTCTTCCTGATCGATCCTGCCGTTGCCGTTGGAATCCATCATGGAACTGAACCGACTCCCTCGATCGCCACCACCTCCGCCGAATCCTCCACCGCCAAAACCACCGCCGCCAAATCCTCCCGACGGCCCACCGAATCCACCACCGCCAAAGCCATTCGGTGGTCCGCCAAAGCCACCACCGCCAAAGCCACTCGAAGGTCCGTTATAGCCGCCGCCGAATCCGCCTGGAGACCCGCCGAATCCACCACCACCGAATCCACCGCCGCGTCCGTAGTCGCCGCCCTCGCCTCGGCCACCGCGGTCCGAACTGCGATCACCACGGTCGCCTCTGCCACCTCGGTCCTGAGCGAGTGATGGTAATGACAGAACGACCGTGAGCACTGTTGCAGCTGTGAACGTGAGCAAGTGTTTCATACCGACCGAATCCAATTCGTATTGCCAATTTCATGCACATTTCTGATTCGAAAAGTCAAGCCGGAGGCGAGCCATCCGAATCACAGGCATACCCGTAAACCCGGAAAGCCCGGCAGGATATCGTTGATTCGCCGTCTTTTGCTATTTTTCCAGACTCTTCCGACCAACGGGAGGGTTTGAGCCATGGATCAATGCAATGCGTTGTCTTGCATGATTCGCCGAACTCCAGCAGACTGAGTGCAATCCGCAACGCCTTCGCTTTCTCGTTTAAGTTCGATTATTCCGGCAAATCTGACCAGAGAATCCAGGCGAAGCGGACGACTTTGCGAAGAATATGCGGGTTGAGCGGCCGTCGAACACCACTCGCCTGTATGTGTATTACTGTACGAAACATCAGTCATCCCGAAACGATTATCTATACCTCGCGCGGCCCCGAATGCGATTTTTCGTTGTAGCCGAAGTCGTGAGACTTCGGGTTGAATAACCAGCCGGCCTCCGAATTCTCACGAATCCGGCTACGAGTCAATCAGGGCCGCGCCAGGTATAAAGTCAGCAGCCTCCGGTTTCGAGTTCTGAATCTGCTCTGAATGACGCGCGGAAGTAATCATGATGATCATCAAACACATGAGAATCGCAATCTCCTGCTCATTGCTGACGCTGGCAATGGGTGTGATTGCGAGTGACGTGCAGGCTCAGGGGCAGAACCGCACGGGGAGTGAACTGGACCTGCTCCGCCGGGAAGACATTCGCGAACAACTGGGGCTTTCTGAGACCCAGGCGACAAAACTCGAAGAGGCGGCAAAAGGAGCCAGTCCGGGCAAAGAAATCTTCGATCCGTTTCTGCAAAGGATGAAAGCCACTGATGACGAGGCGGAGCGAACGAAGATTCGAGAGGAAATGCAGGTCGCAATCGCGAAGGCCAAAGAAGGTGCCGGTGCTCAGGCACTCACAGCCCTTGATTCGCGTCAGATGAAAATCCTCCGTTCACTGTATATTCAGGAAGCCGGCATTCGCGCGATTTCCGACCCGCGGGTCGCCGCAGATCTTGGGGTCAGCGAAGAGCAGAAGACGCAATTGGAGGCCCTGACGGCGCAGAGACGAGAAGCCTCAACAGCTTTGGGCTTTAATGCGACCGACGAACAGCAGGAAGCGTTCAGGACCGAATGGGAAGGCAAGTTTCTGGCAGTGCTGACGTCGGCGCAGAAAACGAAATGGGACGAACAGGGGGCAGTAGCAGCGACACTGCCGACAGCAAATACAGCAACGGCGGCAAACACTGCGGCGGGAACAGACCCGGCGGCGGGAACCACGGCCGCTCAAGGTGCCGAAGCCATCGCAAGGTCGACGGAGCCTCCGGCCGGCGCGGTGGTTGTATCGAGCTTTGGCGGTGCGGCGGACGCAACGGCTGAAGGACAGCGAGTCGAAAAATTCTCATTCAATTTCCGCTATGCGCCGTGGGAGCAAGTGCTGCAGGACTTTGCTGACGGAGCCGGTTACACGGCGGACATGACGAAGTTTCCTCCGGGAACGTTCAGTCACATCGACAACAAAGAATACAACGCCGATCAGGCGATGGACATCCTGAACGGCTACGTCCAGCGCAGGGGTTATGCTCTGCTTCTGAAGGACGGCTTTCTGGTTTGTGTAAATCTGGATAAGGGCCCGCCCGCAAATCTGGTCCCGGATGTTTCGCTGGAAGATCTGGAAAAGATCGAAAACGGCGTTTACAAGATCGGTGAGAACCAGATCGTCCGAATTCAGGTTGCCCTTGAGAAACTGGACGTCAGCGTGATGGCGCAGGAAGTGGAAGCACTCCTCGGAGTTTCTACGGGACAGATGACGGCATTTACTCAGACGGGCTCGCTGATCATCTGGGACACGGGATCAAACCTGCGACGGATTCATCGCTACATCGTTGAATCAATCAAGGGTAAGGTTGCGGACCTGCTGTTCAAGGTCTATCCGTTGACAAAACTGGCGGCAGAAGAAGCAGAATTCATGCTCCTGACGCAGTTTGGTATGCGTCAAAACGTCCCGAACGTCAGCGCCGGCAGCCGCGACGACCGACGCGGACCTCCGCAGCCGCCAACTCCGGCCGCCGCCGCGACGACGCTTCAGGTAATGTCTGACCCCCGTACCAACAGTTTGATGGTGACCGGAACGCAGGAACAACACGCCCTGGTTGCAGAAATCATCAAGGCGCTGGACGTGGATGCCACGTCCAATGGTTTGTTCGACAACAGTGGTCCGTATCTACGGATCTACAAGGTGACCGGCAACGCCCGCGAAGTCGCATCTAGCATCTCCGCGATGATGACCGGTGCGAGGATGACGGGTACCATCGTCAACGAATCCGGTGACGATGGCACGATTCACGTTTACGCGACGGCAAAGGAACATCAGCAGGTTGAAGAATGGGTGCGAGCATTCGGTGAAGGTGGTGCCGCAGGCACGGTGGCCGTCATTCCGCTGGCGAAAATGGATCCGCTGACTGCGGCGTCGATGTTACGCAACATTTTCGTTGCCGAAGGGACTGCGGCTCCGACCATTGAAACAGATCTGTACGGAAACCGGATTATCATCAAGGGATCTTCGACTCAGGTGGAACAGATCCGTCAGGTGTTGAGAGAACTTGGTGAAGACGGGTCAGGAGACCGGCCGAAAGGCGTGGGCGGAAACATCCGGCGTTATTCGCTGCGTGGTCGCGACCCGGCGGAGTTCTTTGACTACCTCGAATCGGAGTGGCAGCGCAACGAGAGCGTTCCGATTCGCATTGTGGTTCCTCCCAAGAACGGACCGATCCGGGACCGGCTGACTCCGTCCCGGAACAATCGTTCCGAAAGCCTGGAACGGGGAGCCGCTCCGGCGTCCGATGACACAACGACGAAGACTCAGATGCGCCCCTTCCGTGGTCTGAACACTTCTGTTCGCGCATTCTCAACGCGAAGCCCGAACACTTCCGCCGGAGGAGCTTCATTCACTTACGAAAAGGGTGCTGTCAGACGTTCCGGACTTCGCAAACAGAGCGGCTATCTGGTGGTCAGTGGTGCCGTTGACGAAACGCCCGCTGCTCCCGCTGACGCCCGCGCCGCTGACGAACCTGTCGCGTCAGAGCCCAGTCCGTCAGCCGATCAGGAGAGTGCCGTTTCGACGGATGGCATTCAGATCGTTGTCGACGGTGATGAACTGCTCCTCTTGTCACAGAACCAGGAGGCCCTGGACCGGCTGGAAGCGACGATGGATCTTCTGCAGCAGTCGATTCCGTTCCGGACCAAGTGGACGGTGTTTTATCTTCAGGCAGCCGATGCCACGGAAGCGGCTGCTCTGCTGGAGCAGTTCATTCCCAGCAGCAGCGTGACGAACACTGCGGCCAGCACCGGATTCAGCTTTGGGTCGGTGTTTCGACCGCTCACCGATTCAGTCTCGAACCTGACTGGGTTGAGCGGTATCGGTGCCAATCCTCAGACATTGCGGATCATTCCGGACCCGCGGTCGAATTCACTGTTTGTGACTGGCCCGCAGTCACTCGTGGATGAGTCCGAAAAACTCCTCGAAGTGATTGACTCGAACGACATTCCGGAATCGCTCCGCGACATGCAGCCGCGGCGACTGGATGTCCTCTATGCCGACATCGATGCGGTCGCGACGATGGTGAACGACGTGTTCAAACCGTTGATGGAACCAGCCGGTGGTCGAGGCCAGCAGAATAATCCTCTGGCGGCCATGTTTGGCGGCGGCGGCGGGAGCGGGCGAGCCAATGAACCTCAGGGTGTGCAGATGACAGTCGGCGTTGACCGGCAGACCAGCAGCCTGGTGATT
>JANNGQ010001087.1:0-3650 GCA_031403975.1 Planctomycetota bacterium | reverse complement strand
CCTTCTCCCTCCTCGGGCGGAGAGGGATCGGAGTCGGCGTCCAGGTCGCGGTCGGTCATGTTCGATTTTCCTCGATGGCGGTGGCGCGCGCGGGGCCGCCCGGGGATTGCTGGCAAGCTGCATGGAGTGATCACCAAAGCTTTCGATCTGGTCAGCTCGCACGATGGCGACGTTGTGCGGCATGCTCGGATCGGCGTTTCTGAACGCCAGTGATACGCGGGTTCCCGGAGCCACTCGCAGTTGTCGCGGTTCGAACTGCAGGCCCGCTGAAGCACTGACGGAAATTTTCAGGGAACTCGACACCCAGCCGAAATCCGTGCCGAAACTTTCCTGCTTCACCAGCCGCGGATCCTGCTCGTACTTTTCGGCAATCGGAAATCCGGGTGCCCGTCGTTTGGCAATCGGAGCATAATCCGGGAAGTCCGTGAGATCCGGGCGCAGTTCAAAAACGGAGGCGTACAGGTCCGGGGTGAAGTCGTGACCTGTAGCTGTCTTCAGTCGCATATGCACATGCAACTGCATTACCGGATGCATCTGAGGCATTTCGATAAACACCGAACGGTGATCTGCCATCAGACGCACGGATTTCACATCCACCAGATCATGCCCCTGGCGACCAGGCTCTCTCACAGAGTACTCCGGCGACCCGTAGCCGGCGCTGTAGAGGTAGTTCCATTGCTGACAGAACGTGTTTTCCGCCGAGACTGATGCGGGATCGATGTTTTCGCTGAACCGCACGACAACACCGTTGCCATGCGCTTCGAGCGCTGTCGGCAGAACGAACGAATTGCCGGTCAGACGGATGCGATGCAGGCAACCGTCTTCCTGAGCATAGCTTTGCCAGCCTTCGGTACCCGCGATGTAGAGACAGCCGTCGTGCGCACTGAACGCCACTCGACACACGCCGCTGAGAAAGTCCGCCGGCAGCGGCACGATCGCTCCCTGAGACTTCGCGTTCACAACGTCGCGAAGGACGACGTATGACTTGCAATTGCCGAACGACGTCCCGATTGCCGCACCGCTCAGCGGTCCGAGCCGATCGTCTTCCGGAAGAAAGCCGATTTCACCCGACGAGTTGTCGATGCCTCTGGGAAGAAAACACAACGGCAGATCGTAGCCGTACGGGCCATGACCATTCTGCGGTCCTTTGACGCCGTGGTAGCTGTGACCTTTGACTTCAAAAATTGCCGACGCGGGTGTCCATGTTCCTTCCTGAACGGTGGCCAGTACGACACTGCCGTCTCGCGACACACCGATGCCGTTGGAGTTTCTCAGCCCGTTGCCGAGCGATTCGATGTGACCGTCCGGGGTCATGCGTGCTACGCCGAGGTCACCGGAAGAAACGCTCCAGTAAAGCCGCCCCGCTTCGTCCTGCTGCAGCGACGTGCAGAAGTCATGGCCTCCGGTTGTTGGATAGTCGTTGGTCACACATTCGTAGAAATCCGTTTCGCTGTCGCCGTTCAGATCGTGCAGGCGAGTGATCTGGTCAGAACCCAGGACGAGGATATTGTCGTTCTGAATCACAATCCCCAGTGCCTGGTAGAATCCAGCGGCAATGCGTTGCCAGCGAAGCGATTCACCGGATGCCATGCCATCGATTCCATCAACGAGCCACACTTCTCCCATCAGCGTCGATACAACGATTCGGCCATCGCTCAGACAACCGACGCCGCCAATCCGCATCGCCGATCTGTAAGGGTTGGCAGGACCGTGCGGCAACGTGATGCTGTCGATGGCCAGCGGGCCGGATGATTCTGCAAAGTGGCCCACAGTCTCACAGGTCGTATTGGTCGCAAAGGACGATTTGTCATGATGGGCGGTCAAGATGTCAGTCACACCTGGTACAGCAATCATCTGTGCAGCCACCGGCGGAACTTTGGTATCAGCATTGAACGCCGCAAACTGAATCTGCAGCGGTTTGCCGAGTGGCGAACCGTCGAAGAGCACGCCGAACGCTCCGTTTATGAATGCCATCTCTGCACCCGCCACTGATTCAGACAGACCGATTCGAGTGGATCGGCCTTCGTGCGTGACAGTTGTGAACGGGCCCTCGGTTGTGACTGTTTCAGCAACGCTCGACCCGGCAACAGGAACAATCAGTCTCAAGAATGCCGATCCCGGAAGAGCCCCCTCGATCTGCAGTGTTCTGACCAGTTGTCCTTCGGCAACGACACAGGAATCCAATACCCGGCTGTTGCCGATCGAAGAAGCAAATGCGACGTGCTGTCCACAGCGATAAAAGCCCTGGTATCGCGTCTCCGTTTTCGGCGGAAGCTGCCAGTCGCTCCTGCCGAAATCGATAAGTCGATGTCCGTTCGCTTCGACTCCCCGCATCAAGCCGAATCGCACGAAGTCCCATTTAACGAATCCGCCGGTCCATGAATCCACGAATGTCAGCTTCTGCGGATCGAACAAAACGGATGTCTTTGTTGCCGGATCGACAAACACGTTGACGCCTTTCGGAGTCGTCGATCCGAAATGATGCGACAATTGGCAGACAACGTTGCCGGTGTCAACGTCGTTCATTGAATGGTCAAAGCTGACTTCCTCCGGGTTCTGCCCCCAGTGACCGAAGCCGCCTCCATCGAGTCCCGGAAACTGAGCCAGGATATCGACCGGTCCTCCGGACCGACGGTCCAGGAACTGTTCCGCCTGGCGAAAGTAAAAATCACGGACACGGTTCTGGGGGAATGGCAAATTCGGATCGGACTGAGCGACGCAGTTATGCGATGAGACGACAATTCCGGCAGCAATCGTAAACAGTACACTGAGCCGCATCATCAAGGACTCCCGAATTGATCCACTCGCCACCGGGCTCGCCCCGGTGGTTCAACGGCTTCTGCGCTACTTCCAGTTCCGTTGCCGACAGGTCAGGCGCCTGGTGCAAAAGCCGGTAAACCACCGGGGCAGGCCCGGTGGCGGTAACAACAACGATCCAAAACCATCATTCCAGAGTCCTCATTGACTCATCAATCGCTGCATGCATCGGGCCGTCGATGATCTCCGCACACCGTTTTCCCGATTGCGCAGTGTCCGCATTAAACAGCACGGCCCATGAATACCCATCCCACCGACGGACGAGCAGAGTTGAAGTTCCGGCAATGGCTCCGGTGTGCCACATGTTGACTTCAGCACCAAGGCCGACACGGCGGACGTTCCAGCCGAGACCGTACCAGACGGTCCGGAACACGTCGCCAGGAAACCCCGGGGCCTGCTGCATTAACTGACGTGACTCCGGTGTCATCAGTGACGTCGATTCAGATTCGATGGCGGAAGCAAACCGCAAGAGGTCTGCAGCCGTCGAAGTCCAGCCTCCATGAGCGTCCATGACTTCCACATCAAACCGTCCGTAGGGTTCCTCAACCATTTCGAAGCGGTCCCGCTTCTTCGGATCTGTCACGTCCCAGATTGCCGGGAATTTTCGAATCTGCTGGGTGTAATAGCGGACTTCGTCGGTCGCCCGATCCTTCAATCGCGACTTTCCGAGGCGAGTCCGGGTCATTCCTGCGGGATTCAGAATCGACTCCTGAACGAACGCCTCATAGGTCTGTCCCGTCACGGCTTCAATGACTCGTCCCAGCAGGCAGTAGCCGACGTTGCTGTAGGCATATTCAGCCCCCGGATCAAAATCCAGCGGCTGCGTAAGCTGA
>JANNGQ010001086.1:0-4301 GCA_031403975.1 Planctomycetota bacterium | reverse complement strand
GCGGATATCAACCGTCGCTGTGTCCCACCCCTGTTCCGGAGACATGTAATCCGGTGTACCCATGACCTGTCCGGCCTTCGTGACGGTTGTCTGATGCTCATCATCACCCAGCCGCACAAGGCCCATGTCCATGATCTTGACCGTCCCCAGTCCGTCCGCGGACCAGTCCACAATCAGGTTGGCAGGCTTGATATCGCGATGCACCATCTTCTGTTCGTGGGCATGCTGCAGACCGATCGCGGCCTGGCGGATCACATCACACGCGAGCGGAACGGGAACCACAGAGACCCGAGAGACAATGCTGTCCAGCTGATCGCCGTTAACATATTCCATCACCATGAAGTCGACTTTGCCGACTCGTCCGGCGTCCAGTGTCTTCACGATGTAGGGGCTGTTCAGGAGCGACGAGGCACGTATCTCACGGCGAAAGCGGTTCACCAGTGTCTGATTGCCCGTCAGTTTCCGGGACATGACCTTGACGGCCACGATCGCTCCCGACCGTTCATCCCGCGCGCGGAACACATGGCCCATACCGCCCTTTCCGGCGGGCGAAAGCAATCGATACTGCTGCAGCACAAATCCCGTCTGGCCCTTGAGCAGCTGGCCTGCCTGCCACGGTGTGAGCAGCTGCTGTTTCACCAATTCCGCAGCCGTCGCTGTAGCGGCAGATTCGTTTGCCTGCGACTCAGCCGTGATTGTGACCCGCACCGATTTCGCGATGCCCTCCGCGGTCTCCCACTGCAGCGGAGACATCAGGCCGCTCTTTTTCAGCAAAGCAAGGAACTCGGCGATATGCAACTCTGACATGCCCGTTTTGTAAGACGAACGGCAGCTCCGATCAATCCGAACAGATTCCGTTGGCCGCCCGGGTAAGACGCCTTCAATGTGTTTGTCGCGATTGTTCGTGGCCGGCAGAGCACCAGGCTGCGTGCGTGTTACTTCATCAGGTGCCTGAGAGAATTCTCCAGATCTGCGATGGCGGCCCTTGCGGCATCGAATCCTCCCATCGATTCGACAAACCGCAGAACACTCTGTCGGGACTCCGGCGTTTCCTCTTTCAACGCACAGGCGACCTGTTCAACTCTTGCAGCACCGACCCGCAGGCCGAATCGCTCCTGCACCAGGTTCGCCACGTCAACAAAATCGGAGCACTTTGCTTCACGAAGAATTGTGCGAATCGCCTCGTCTTCGGAAATCTCAGTACGCATCGTAAGCCTCTCTTTCAATGGTTCTGTTTTTACAGACAAGTCCTGCATTTCGGTCCCTTCATGGACCGGAACTTCCTCGCGTTAATCCTGACCTCCGATCACCCGGATGTTCCAGATCTCGCGTGCATATTCCGTGATCGTGCGGTCACTGGAGAACTTTCCGATTCGAGCGGTATTCAGAATCGCCTTTTCCGTCCAGCGGGAGCGATCGCGATACAACGTCACAGCTTCATCGTGAGCCTTCAGATAGGACTCAAAATCGGCAAGGTGAAAATACGGTTCACTGTCTCCCAACAGCCGATCACAGATCCACGCATAACGCCCGGGCGATTTCGGGCAGAAGCGGTTCCCGCGAAGTGCATCGATGACTCGACGGACGGTTGGACTTTGCTCAAGGAGTTCTGACGGACGATACCCGGATTTCTGCATGTGCCGGACTTCCTCCACGGTGTGACCGAACAGAAAGAAGTTCTCGGCCCCGACCTCTTCGCGAATCTCGATGTTGGCCCCGTCCATCGTGCCGATCGTCAGCGCACCGTTCATCGCGAATTTCATGTTGCTGGTGCCGGATGCTTCCATCCCGGCCGTCGAGATCTGCTCGCTCAGATCGGCCGCCGGAATGATGATCTGTGCGAGCGAAACGCGGTAATCCGGCAGAAACAGAACTTTGAGATGGTGCCGGCAGCGCGAATCCCGGTTGATCACTCCGGCGACATCGTGAATCAGCTGAATGATCAGTCTGGCAAGGGTGTATCCCGGTGCGGCTTTGCCCGAAAGCACAAATGTCCGTGCATGTGCCGGCAGGACTCCGTCGTCAGCAAGACTGAGGTACTCATGAATAATGTGCAGCAGATTCAAGAGCTGTCGCTTGTATTCATGGATACGTTTAACATGGACATCGAACAGTGTTGCGGGATCAACGGATTCACCCATATTCCGGCGGCACCACTGTGAAAGCCGCTGTTTGTTGGCCTGTTTCACGGCCAGAAATCTCTCCTGAAATGCCGTGTCGGCAGCCAGAGGTTCCAGTTCGCGGAGTCTATCGAGACTGGTAATCCAGCCATCTCCTGCCACTTCCGTGATCAACGATGCCAGGAGGGGATTTGCCCCGAGCAGCCAGAGTCTCGGAGTCACACCGTTCGTCTTGTTATTAAAACGTTCCGGCCAGAGCTCACTGAAATCGGGTACAAGCTCTGTCGCCACGAGCCGACTGTGAACCGCCGCAACACCGTTGACGGAGTGGCATCCGGCGATGGCCAGATGCGCCATCCGGACCTGTTTCTGTTCTCCTTCTTCAATCAGCGACATGCGTCGAAGCCGATCGTCGTCGTGAGGCCAGCGGAGGGCAACCGCCGCGAGCAGCCGTTCATTGATTTCGAATATGATCTGCAGATGCCGCGGCAGCACACGCTCCAGCAGTGATACCGGCCAGCGTTCGAGTGCTTCCGTCATCAGTGTGTGATTCGTATACGCGCAGGCGGCAGTCGTGATTTCCCATGCGTGGTCCCAGGGCAAGTCGTTTTCGTCAACGAAAATACGCATCAGCTCGGCAACTGTCAGAGCCGGGTGAGTATCATTCAGCTGGATTGCGACCTGACTGGCGAACTGATCGAAGCCTGCGTGTTGTCGCTGGTAGTTCCGAACGATGTCCCGGACTGCACAGGCCACAAGAAAGTATTCCTGGACAAGCCGCAGCTCTTTTCCCGCAGCAATGGAGTCGCTGGGGTACAGAACTTTGGAAATTGTTTCCAGCTGAACTTTCTGCTGAACGGCACTCAAGTAGTCGCCTTCGTTGAAGATACCCATATCCAGTTCGTGCGACGCGCGGGCCGAGTACAGCCGCAGGTAATTCACGGTCCGGCCTCCATAGCCCACGACCGGCATATCGCACGGAACGCCGATCACGACCTTCCAGTCGAGCCACATCGGGTTGTATCGGCCGGATCGGTCTGCCGTATGTTCAATGTGGCCGTACAGGGAAACCAGTACGGAGTCCTGCGGGCGCTGAATCTGCCAGGGCGTATCGTAGGTCCGCCAGTTATCAGGCTTCTCGACCTGCTGTCCGCTTCTGATTTCCTGGCGGAACAGACCGTATTCATAGTTGATTCCGTAACCGAATCCCGGCATTCCCAGTGTGGCCAGCGAATCCAGAAAACAGGCGGCCAGTCGACCAAGTCCGCCGTTCCCCAGAGCCGCATCGGTCTCGTGCTCTTCAACTTCGGAGAAATCCACGCCGAGTTCACGCAGAACCTCACTGCAGGTATTCAGCAGATTGAGGTTCACAAGATTATTTCGGAGCGACCTGCCGATCAGAAATTCCAGCGACAGATAGTACAGTCGCTTGCAGTCAGCCTTCTGATACGCCGCTTCCGTGGACAACAGACGCTCGACCATCAGGTCACGAACCACCAGTGCCACAGCCCGGAATGCTTCGCGCGGTCGCAAGCCGTCAGCACTCAGCCCGAGTGAATAGTTCACATGATACAGAATTGAAGCTCGCAGACGGCCGCGATCCGGCAGAGTACTGTCCGGAGACACGACCGTGTTCTGATCTGGATGCATTGGAAGTTTCCGCACAACCGGCGAATCACGACCGATACCACTGGACAACCCGCGCATCATCCGTGGCGAGTTGCATGGAACCGCAACTGGGAGCTTCAGTATCGTTTCAGGGTGCATTGTATCGGCTGTTTTCAACACCCACAAATCCCGACGAGCTGCGCCTGTTGAAAGACGGGCTCACGGCACGGCCGGCCAGTTTGTCAGTTCGCCCCGATCGCGGAGTGAGATCAGCGCCAGTCCGTGAATTCCCTGTCCTGGCAGGCCGTCGAGCCGCTTGTGCCACCCTGCAATCCTGCGTACATTCGGGAGATGTGTGCGACGATTCGCAGCTGGCGCGACGGAGGCTGAGTCCATGGTGGAACTGCGACGCCATTATCCAGACGATCCGGGTCTGATCTGCGAGATGCGGGATTTCATACGAGAGGGTTGCCTCCTCCTCTGGCAGGAGGCTGCAGATGACCGGGAGATCTCACAGCTGCAGCTGGCCGTCAGCGAAGCTGCCGGTAACATTATGCTGCATGGTCTGCAGGG
>JANNGQ010001085.1:0-3472 GCA_031403975.1 Planctomycetota bacterium | reverse complement strand
GCTCTGTTTCATCACCCAGCGGCATACAGCGCAGCAGGTTCACCAGCAGGCCGACAGCCGACCGGATCAGCGTCCGGTCGTTGTACAGAATCAGCTGAGTATCTGTGGACTGAATCTGATGCATTACATCCGTCTGAATCTGTGCGTCCCGCGCGGTCACATGAACCTGCTGCAGGATACGATCAAGATTCTGGGCCAGATGTCGCTTAGGCACATAACTGGCCGCGCCCTTCTGCAGAGCCTGAGCCGCGATGTCTTCACTTCCGTCGGCGGTCATCAGAATGACGGGGATATACGGATATTCGTTCTTGATGGCTTCCACCAGCTGCAGGCCGTTCATCCCGTCCATGTGCAGGTCGGTCAGTACCATGTCGGGTTGATACTTATCAATCATGGCCAGTGCGGCAATCCCGTTTTCTGCCTGCAGAACCGTACTGTTCATCCAGCGCGCTGCAAGGCCGGCTGCGCGAACCCGATCTGTGGCGACATCATCAACAACTAGAATTGAGGGCATTGAGAACTCTTTCGGGCGGGACCTTCTGAGCGGCCCGGGCAAAAGTACCCGGACAGCAGAAGCCTGTTAAAGTCTGTATCTCCTGGATTTACTGTCATCCTCAGCATCATCCCGCAGCTGAAGCTGTTCCAGCCGGGACGAATCCTTCACTCCCAGTTTTTCCAGCAGGCCCTGGGAAAACGTATCGCCGTCAGACGGTGGGAGCGAACCCTGAGGAACGTAATGAATGATGAATCGATGACTCGCGACTGAAAGCCGGTCGTCGGGAAAAAGTACTTTTCGTTTGACCCGGAATCCGTTGACCCGCACACCGTTGGTGCTCTGCTGATCCTCGACCACCCAGTAACCGTCTTCGAATGCGAGTATGCAGTGGCAGGATGAGACGTCTGCCAACTTCAGTTGCAGGTCACTTCTGCTGCTTCTTCCGATGGTTACCGGTGAACTCAGCAATGGCAAGGGATCGCCTCCGCTGCAGGGCACCAGTTTGCCCAATGCACGGAACACTTGAGCCGCAACGTCCGGTTGTTCAGCCGGGACCGAAACCGTCCGGCGCATGGACGGCGCGATCGACGGAACTGAAGGTGCAGCCGCCCTTGCAGCCGGCAATGGCTTTGGTTCCAGCGACAAATCGACTCCAGAACCAGCCTCAATCAGAAAGCTGATGGCTTTGTCTTCCTCCGATGCGTTTTTGGGTATCGGGTAATCAATCCGGAACCGTTGATTCGCCAGCCGCAACACACTTCCCGGGACAATCCGCGAATGCTGGCAGCGGACGTTGTCAACAGCCGTACCATTACGGCTGCCGAGATCCCTGACCCACCAGTACCCGCCGATCAGTTCGAGCTCGCAGTGCTCCCCTGAAACACTTCCGCAAGACACGGGTACATCATTGGACGGAGCGCGACCAACACGGACCCGGTCTTTCAGCAGCAGCAGCGGCGGTCCTCCGCCAACAGGAATCAGCCGACCGAGCACACGCCTCTCCTGAAACACAATCCCGTGTGGATTGTGGTGACCGCACGGTTTTCAGCTCCGCATGAATATCCGGCACTCATTCTGAACCTGCAAAAGCTGGAGTTCCAGTTCGCCAAGCACTTCATTCGGAGATTCTATTGAACCATTTGCCCCCATCAGTTCCAGTCGTTGCGCAATCTCGGCAGTACCCGCAGCACCTGCACCCAACAAGGCACCTTTAAGCGAATGGGCCGTGTGTTTCAGCCGCACACAGTCTGATTCCGTCACCGCGGTCCGCAGCTCCGCGATCAACCCCGGGGATTCTTCCAGAAACACTTCGATGACCGACTTCATTAAGTCGCGATCACCGTCGACGCCTGCCAGGGCTTCGTCCCAGTCCACCCGGGATGCAGCCGCGGCGAAGGACTGTGTTTCCAGAGCGGCGACGGCTGTCGGTTCTCCGCCGCCGGCGATCTTTTCCAGCGCTGCGGCCAGCAGTTTCGATCGGATCGGCTTCGCCAGATAATCATCCATGCCGGCATCGAGGCAGAGTTCCCGGTCGCCTTTCATCGCATGCGCCGTCATCGCCACGATCGGAGTCCTGTGCCCCGTCGACTTCTCATGTTCACGAATTGTGCGTGTGGCCGCGAATCCATCCATCAGCGGCATCTGCACATCCATCAGCACGACATCGAATTCCCCGGCGAAGTAAGTCGCCACGGCTTCCTGGCCGTTGTTGGCAATCGTGACCGAATGACCAAATCTGCTGAGAAGGCCCAGAGCCAGTTTCTGGTTCATGAGGTTGTCTTCAGCCAGCAGGATTTTCAGCGGTCTCACCGACTGCGCCGCCAGTTGCGGCAGAACTGCAGGACGGTCCGGTTCGACCGCGATGATTCCCAGGATGTTCACGATGAGATCAAACAGTTCGGACTGCTTCACCGGCTTCAGCAGATTTCCCGCCACGCGCAGATCCTTGCGTTTCACGGAATCTCCCGTGCGGTCGCCTGATGTCAGCATGACGACCGGAACGTGCCGGATCAAAGGGTTGTTTCGCAGTCGTCGCGTGAACTCAAAACCATCGACGTCCGGCATGTTGACATCCGTCAGAACTATGCGGAACGGAGTGCCGAGCACCGCGGCCTCCAGCAGCAGCCCCAATGCACTGCCGGCGGAATCCGCGACTTCCGGCTTCATGCCCCAGTTACTCAGCATCTCCAGCAGAATCCGGCGATTTGTGGCGTTGTCGTCGACAACCAGGACTCGAGTGTCGGCCACGACGACCGCATTCACGAATGCGCCCTTCGACAAACCTGCAGCGACCTGCATGTTCGAGGAAAAACGAAACGTACTGCCTTTGCCGAGCGTGCTCTCACATTGAATTGTGCCGCCCATCAGCTGCACCAGTCGCTTGGATATCGCCAGCCCGAGCCCGGTTCCGCCGAAGCGCCGCGTGGTCGATGTGTCGGCCTGATGAAACGCTGTAAAAATCTCCTCCAGCTTGCCGGCGGGAATTCCGATTCCCGTGTCGGACACAGCGAAATTGACGGTCAGTACCGGATCAGACATCGATTCCGTGTCGACTGTCAGTACGACTTCTCCGGACGAAGTGAATTTCACCGCGTTGCCCACCAGATTGACGATCACCTGCCGTAACCGCGACGGGTCCCCGATCAGGAATTCCGGAACGTCGGGTGCCACCCAAAATGCAAGTTCCAGACCCTTATTATGAGCTCTCAGGCTGAGCGATTTCATTGTGTCGCCGAGGACTTCACGGATATCAAATGGAGTCAAATCCAGCTCCATTTTGCCCGCCTCGATCTTTGAAAAATCGAGTATGTCATTGATCAGTTCCAGCAGTGTCTCCCCCGACGCCTGGACAATCCGCAGGTACTCCAGCTGAACCTCGGACAGTTCGGTGTCCATCAGCAGTTCAGTCATGCCGATAATGCCGTTCATGGGTGTCCGGATTTCGTGACTGACGTTTGCCAGAAAATCACTCTTCGC
>JANNGQ010001084.1:0-3326 GCA_031403975.1 Planctomycetota bacterium | reverse complement strand
GGGTGGGACCAGCGAAGCGCCGGCCCACCAAGTTTCACATCACAAGGTCACCAGCTGCTTCATCTCGCGCACGGCGCGTTCGAAGCCGACCAGCACGGCCTGAGACACGATGGAATGGCCGATGTTCAGTTCGTGGACGTTTTGAAGTTCTGCGACGCGCCGTACATTGCGGTAGGTCAGTCCGTGGCCGAGGTTCAGTTTCAGGCCCTGAGCCGTTGCGAACTGACCGGCCTCGCGGAGCCTGTCGAATTCGATCTCCCGCTCCGCCGGAGTCCGGGCGTCAGCGTAAGCGCCGGTGTGGATTTCGACGGTCGCTACGCCCAGTTCCTTCGCTTTTGCAATCTGAGACAGATCCGGATCGATGAACAGACTGACCATAATGCCGGCTCCCTGGAGCTGATCGACACATTGTCGGGTCCGCTGAAAATGCGTCTTTACGTCCAGTCCGCCCTCTGTCGTCACTTCCTCGCGACGTTCGGGAACAAGTGTCGCCTGATCGGGAAGAATTCTCAGAGCGATGCGCATGATTTCATCAGAGACCGCCATTTCCAGATTCAGGCGGACTCGGATGACTTCGCGGAGCAGTCTGACATCGCGGTCCTGAATATGGCGACGGTCTTCCCGCAAATGGACGGTGATCGCGTCCGCACCGCCCATTTCGGAAAGTACCGCCGCATGGACCGGATCGGGCTCGCTCGTACGCCGTGCCTGGCGCACGGTCGCGACATGATCAATGTTGACACCCAGCAATGGCATGAAGTCGCGGCTCCCGAATGACGTGCGGAACTCAAAAACAATTTGGATCGAGACTGTAGACAATTCCGTGCGACGGAGCGACCCGTCAACGGGATTCGCTCGGAACACATTTTGCATGGAAGACTGCCCGCCGGAGTCTCTGCCGGTCTGGCAGAGTTGAATCGGACGCTGCACCTGGTTTGCAATCCTCGGGAAAGTCGAGACCATACTTCAATTCGAGCCGGGAATTGAGGAACGGGCGGCAACGTCGCCCGTGCAAATGTCTACGAACTTCGCTGAACCCCCAACGTGGTACCAGGTCGCTGATCCCAGCCGGAATCTTAGTTTCGCGTGATTGCCGCAGGGCAGAATTGCTCAGGCCACCGAACCAGAGCTGTCAGAACGGAACAGGAAATCGCCAAATGAAGCCATCCCCTGCGTCGTCAGGCGACGTCATGATTGAAGCCCGAGGGCTCAGTAAATTCTATGGAGAGTTTGCAGCAATTCGTGACGTGACGTTTTCGGTACCGCAAGGCCAGGTCTGTGCGTTTCTGGGCCCGAACGGTTCCGGAAAAAGCACGACTATGAAAATGCTGACCGGATTTCTTTCTCCCAGTCGAGGAGATGCATTCCTGGCCGGCTTAAACGTGTCAACTGACCGCCTGAAGGCCAGTGAACGACTGGGTTATCTGCCTGAAAATGGGCCTCTGTATGTCGAAATGACACCGGAGGGTCTGCTTAAATACATGGGTGAAGTACGAGGGCTTTCGGGTGACTTGCTGTCGAAGCGGATGGCATGGGTTTCGGACAAATGTTCACTCTCGGAAGTCTGGCGGAAGCCGATTGCCAAGCTGTCTCGAGGGTTTCGTCAGCGAGTCGGGATGGCTCATGCCATGCTGCACGATCCGGATATTCTGATTCTCGACGAACCGACCAGCGGTCTTGACCCGAATCAGGTTCACGGAGTCCGTGATCTGATTCTTGATCTTGCCAGGACGAAGACGATCCTGCTGTCGACTCACATCCTTCAGGAAGTCCGGGCCGTTTGCAGCCGGGTTGTCATGGTCAACAACGGCCGGGTGGTGTTCGACGGCCCGACCGCGGATCTCGGCGGAAACGAAGTCGACATGGAAAAACAGTTCCGTAAGCTGACTCACAGTGCCGCATGAATTTGTGCGGACCAATTGCTCGGTGACTGGAATCCTTTTGTTGTAGCCGAAGTCGTGAGACTTCGGATCGAAGCGCCGGGGAATGACCGAATTCTGCACGAAGTCGGCTACCAGTTCAGCCAATGACCAATTCAGTTTGCTGGTTTGAGGTGTTGTTATGGTTCGACGTTATGTAGTCCTGGCAGTAGCCAAGCGGAACTTCCGAAGTTACTTCTCCGGGATTCTGGGCTATCTGTTCATTGTCGTGTTCTGCGTGGCATCGGCGGCGATGGCGTTTTCGTCGATGTTTTTCGCGGCCAATCAGGCAAACCTGGATCAGCTCACCAACGGATTTCCCTGGCTGCTGCTGTTTGTGATTCCGGCCATCACAATGACTGTCTGGTCCGAAGAGCGAAAACTGGGGACAGACGAATTGTTGTTCACGATGCCCGCGACTGAATCGGAAGTGCTCACCGGGAAATATCTTGCGGTGCTCGCTGTTTACACAGTGGCATTGGTTTTTTCGCTGGTCAATGTGGTGGTGCTCGAGTGGCTGGGGACGCCGGATTATGGCTCAGTTGTCAGCACCTATGCGGGATACTGGCTGGCCGGAGCGGCGATGCTGACCGCCGGGATGCTGGCGTCAGCACTGACAAACAGTGCCACGGTCTCTTTCGTGCTGGGCGTGGTCTTTTGCTGCGTTCCGGTGATGTTGTTCTACGTTACAGATGTAGTGGACTGGGTTTATGGAGCGCTCGGATCGGCCAGCGACACCTATGAACTGCGAAACGCGCTGACAGCGCTCAGTCTGCAGGATCAGTTGCAGGACTTCAGCCGCGGAGTACTGCCAGTCGCCGGGATCGCATGGTTCGTGTTCTTCGCAGCCGTAATGCTGTATCTGAATCTGATCGTGATTTCAAAACGTCGCTGGTCGTCCGGTCAGCAAGTGGGCATGGGTCTGCAGTTTCTGGTGCGCACTTTGTGTGTGCTGATCACGTGCGGAAGTCTGCTGGCCATTTTCTGGACGTACCCCGCCCGGGCGGACTTGTCTGCCGAGAGTCTCTTCACGTTGTCCGATGCAACTCGGACCACGCTGAAAGAACTGAAGTCGACCCAGAGGATCACAATCCAGTCCTTTATCAGCCCCGATGTGCCTGGCGATTATGTGGAGACGCGCCGACAGCTCATTGGCCTGCTGCGGGAGTTCAGCCAGGCCAGCGGTGGTGCCATTGAATGGCGAGATACAAACGTCGAACCGTTCAGTGAAGAAGCCGAACAGGCCAGAGCGCTTGGAATCGAGCCCGTTCGACTACAGTCTGACCGGGACGGCAAGCGGGAAGAAGCAGAAGTGTTCCTCGGGGCATTCATTCAGAGCGCCAGTGATGAGCTGGTGATTCCTTTCTTCGGAAAGGGTCTGCCGATTGAATATGAACTGACTCGGTC
>JANNGQ010001083.1:0-2881 GCA_031403975.1 Planctomycetota bacterium | reverse complement strand
CAGGGATGTCTGAGGATAGTTGACTCGCCAGGACTGCTGCAGCACGTCGATCGGGATCGCTCGCTGGTCGCCGACATCGATGGAAAGCTGAACCGGTCCCTGATCCGTTCGTCCGAAGGATCCGGAACTCTCCGAGCTGGTTTCAAACAGGACCGTCAGCAGATTCACCTGGCTCTCCGAATTCGTCGGCACGGCGACCAGATAGTCACCTGCATCGCGACGCACTTCCACCGGCTCACCATTCAGCATCGTTGACCACAGGAACGAACGCTCACCTTCCGGCAGAGTGAACCGCAATGTCTGCACGCCGCTCGAACGGATCTTCGCCTGAGTCCACCGCTGAATGCCGCCGGCATCGTTCAGCGTACACACGTTGGCGAGCTGCTCGCACACAGCCGATGGAACGGCGTTGGTCACGAAGCGAGTCTCCGTCACCTGAAACGCATAGCTCGGCTGAACGAAACGATATGTAAGGGCAATTCGCCGACCGGTCGCTGCATCAGGAGCATTCACGAGACCGGCATCGGCTACGAACAGGCCGGGGATTTGACGGACTTCCGGTCCCACGCTCAGTTGCTGTTCGGGCGAAGCTTCAAACACCAGCACACCGTGCTGACGAACGGCGTCCTGAACCTGCACGGCCGGAGCGGCAATCGGATCTCCCCCGGTTCTCGCCTGCTGCACGAACGCATGCAGTGCCAGCGACCCTGCAAAACGACGATCCAGTTTCAGCACAAACGGACGCAGACCATCGGCCGGAGTTCCGGCAGACTGTTCAATGATCGTGACCGGCTGAATCGCTCGCGTCTGCTGAATGCCGGGAACAGGTCCGACGCTGCGAACGACAAACCGCACATCGGGACCAAGTGATTCAGAAAGCCGGATCGTCAGAGTCCGGATCGTGCCATTCAGCACGTCCGTAATGATCTCTGCATCCAGCGACTGTTGACGGCTGTCGATCCATGTCCGCAGAACCGAACGACTGGCCAGCCGTGACGGCTTGCGAACAATCGACAGCTCACCGGAAACCGTCGTGCCGAGATTCTGAAAGACCTGTTCGGTACCGCTGCCGGCGACAGGTGTCAACCCGGTCAGCGACAACGGAGCCACGATGAGGTCATCCGCAAACCGCACGATATACGTTCCGCCGACGGTCGTTGTATCTGCCGCAGTGACAACCGGCAGAGCCAGCTTCTGCTCGATGTCCGGATCGGCAATCGTACGAGTCAGCTTCAATTTCAACGCAGTGATTTCCCCGGGCTGAATGGGGACTGGCGGCTTGATGATGATCTGATTCGGCTCGCCACCCGCGGTCCATTGGAGGAGGCTTAGGTGGGCATTCTCGGGGGCATAGGGATTGCCGTCCTTTCCCAAAAATGCGCCGCCTGTGAATTGCCAGTCTGCCGGAAGATTCAACAGAAGTTCAAACAGCGGCGCATTGAGAGTTTCAATCGTCAGCCCGGCATCAAACGTCACCGTCGTGTCGTCGATCACCAGAGCCGCGTTTGATTCTGCAAACAGTTCCCGATCCCGTGGCCTCGCGGCCACTCGCAGGTCAAACTGCTGCAGCCAGAAATCAAACACGGACGCATCTGTCGAAAGTCCGGAGTCCGCCGCAGAAACTCGCCGCACACCGCCACCGGTTTCTGAGACCAGCCGCAGTCCGTCTTCATGAGTTACGATCAGGCGACCTGTGTGAGCCGTCACTTCGGCAAATTCCAGCGTCGGAATTTTTTGAATCGTCCCTTCGCCCGGAGTGGAGACAGCCCGGACTTTGATTAACCGGTCGTTTGTGAATGGCTGACGGTAGGTCAGAGTCACTCGCGTCTGTCCGGCATTGTCCGGATCGTCATCCAGAGTCCACGATTCCAGACCGGTCGATTCGACGCTTGTGACTTCCAGCTGCGAAGGAACTCGCGCGACGACTTTGTTGATCGATCCGCCGAAAACGCTGATGCGTGAATCACTTTCCCAGCGAAGAGTCTCTTTTTGAACCTGCAGTTGTCCGTCCGTGCGAACGAACACCAGAATCTGGGCATCACTCTGCTGACGCTGAACCTGCCAGCGCAGACGAACGTCCGGGGCGGCTCCAACGGGAATGACATAGTCGGCCACTGCATCATCCGCCGCAGGCCGATCCAGTTTCAGATCATTGACGGTCAGATGCCGACCGGCGGGACAATTGACGATCAGCTGTGTCGCGGGAACGACGGGCAGCTGAAACGCAGCCGTTCGATCACTTCCCAGAGTCGCAAGCGGAGTTGACATCGAGACGACAACTGTGAATTCTCCCGTCGTATCATGAGCAAACAACAGCGCGGTCGGATCCGCCGGATCACGACTGATGATCGCGGGCTGACCAGCGATCTCGACTTTCTCGACTTGCAGATTACCGGCCCGAATCTGCAGCATCTGCCAGCCTTCAGCATATTGACGGACTTTGAGTTCCATCTGCACGAGTGCCTGCTGATCGCCGGGAGTCACCTTCAGGGTTGCCTGTTCCGTGATGATGGGAATCGGAATTTTCTGGACCGCCGCATTGGCCCGGGCCTTGTCCAGCAGTTCCAGGAATTGAGCCCGCTTCATCATCACGCCGCGGCGGTCACGTTCGAAGACAGTGTCGAGCTGATCGGCAGGGATAAATTGTTCGTTGGGCTGCCTCGGCGGAACTTCCTGCGCCGATGCGGTGACGAATGTGAGCACCGTCAGCAACATCGCAGAAAGTGGACGGAGAAAAGCGGAAAGCGGAAAGCGGAAAGCCGGAAGGCGCGCGGACTTTGACTCGTACGGTGGGACCAGCGCAGCGCCGGCCCACCGAGCCCCGTTCAGTCCCCTCGCCCCCGTCGAACGACTCACCATGTCAACACACTTGCCAACGGGG
>JANNGQ010001082.1:0-3574 GCA_031403975.1 Planctomycetota bacterium | reverse complement strand
GCCGTCCACGGATTCCCGGCGGTGACCATGGGCTGCGGCCAGCATGAGATTCATACCGTGAAGGAACGGTTATTCATTCCGGAGTATCTCGCGGCCTGCAAAGTCGGGTTGGCGTTGGCGACCGGCGGTTGACACATGACGCAATAGCGAGCGGCAATGCGCAGCATCCTTGACTGCGGTCCCGACGCGTCGGGACCGCAGTCCAAAGTCATTGGCCTTCAGCGCCTCGGGACTCGTCTTTGCGAGTGATGGCGTTGCCAGCTATTCTTCCGCCGAACAGCAAGAACTCGCCATAGGATCGCTACGGTTCCGCATGTCCGGTTCAGAATTCCAGACTCATCTTGAAGAACTGCGAACGGTGGTTGAAGTTGCGCTGAGGGCGGAACTGAACCGAGCAGGCTGGCCGGCAAGTCTGAAGGAGGCGGTGGAATACAGTCTGATGGCCGGCGGCAAGCGACTTCGGCCGGTGCTCGTGCTGCTCGCCAATGACGTTTGCGGCGGAAAGCAGGAAAATGCGATTGCCGCGGCATGCGCGATTGAGATGATTCATACCTATTCACTGATCCACGATGACCTGCCATCAATGGACGACGATGATTTTCGGCGAGGACGTCCGACAAATCACAAAGTCTTTGGTGAAGCATCGGCAATTCTCGCCGGAGACTGTCTGCTGACTCAGGCATTTCAGACGATTTCTTCAACCGACACCGATCCAGGGTGCATTGCGGAGTCCGTACGGATTCTGGCAGTGGCCGCGGGCGGCTGTGGCATGGTGGGCGGACAGGTATTGGATCTGGCGGCCTGTGACTTGCGATCAACGGATTCTGATGAGAACGATTCCCACCAAACCGCTGAGACTCGCGTAGTAGAGCTCACTCGGATTCATAGAATGAAGACGGGAGCCCTGATTGTCGCGGCTCTGGATCTGGGTGCGGTCAGTGCTTCAGCCGATTTGGAATGCCGCGCTCGGCTTCGGCAGTACGGAAACTGTATCGGACTGGCATTTCAGATTGCAGATGATCTGCTGGATGTGACGGGTGAGCAGACTCGACTGGGTAAGACGCCCGGACGGGATGTGGACCTTGGAAAACTGACATACCCGGGCCTGTTGGGAATTGAACCCAGCCGTGCGAGGGCTCAACAATTGGTGCAGGATGCTCATGACGCTGTCGACGCTTTTGGTGAATGCAGCGTGTGGCTGAAGGAGCTGGCCGGGTTTATTGTGGAAAGAGATCATTGAATGCCATTTGAAATCCTGAGCAGAATTCGGGCCCCGAAGGACTTGCGCGGACTGAACGATGCCGACCTGATTCAACTGTCGGCGGAGATTCGCGAGGCACTTCTGACGATTGTTTCCGACCGAGCTGCGCACTTTGCCAGCAACCTGGGCGTCGTCGAACTGTGTCTGGCGCTGCATCTGTCGTTTGATTTTTCGAAGGACCGGCTGATCTGGGATACGGGTCATCAGATCTATCCTCACAAGTTGATCACAGGCCGCTTCGATCAGTTTTCCACGATCCGTCGCCGCGGCGGGCTGATGGGGTATCCGAACCCTGCCGAGAGCGAGTACGACCTGTTTGTCACGGGCCATGCGGGCAGCAGCGTTTCGACGGTGCTGGGCATGAAGGCCGCGGATGATCTCATTTTCAAAGACGGGCGAAAGTCCGTGGCTGTGATCGGTGACGGAGCACTGCCGTCGGGAATTGTGTTTGAGGCCATGAACAATGCTGCCGGGCTGAAAAAGGATCTGCTGGTTATTCTCAACGACAACAAGATGGGGATTTGTCCACGTGTCGGAGGCCTCGCGAGTTATCTCGACAAGGCGCGCGTCGCTCCGTTCTACAACGGTTTGAAACGGGATATTTCCTGGCTGTTGAACAAACTGCCGCTGGTGGGTGAGCCGACGGAAAAGATGCTGAGCGGTTTCAAGGATGCGGTGAAGTCTTTTCTGCACGGCGGAATGCTGTTTGAAGAGATGGGATTCCGCTACATCGGCCCGGTCGATGGTCACGACATTCGCTCACTGAGGCAGTATCTGGCGCTGGTTCGCGATGTGAAAGGGCCGGTGCTGCTGCATGTGTTCACTGAGAAAGGCCACGGCTTCGAGCCTGCCTGCAAAGACCCGGTGAAGTTTCATACTCCGTCACCCTTCAAACGCGACACAGACAACGAAATTGTGCCGGTCAAGAAATCGTCAGAGATTTCATACACGGAAATCATGTCCGAAGCGATTCACGAGTGTATGAGCGAGGATGAACGAGTCTGCGTGCTGACCGCCGCCATGTGCGCGGGTAACAAGCTCGAACGAATCCGCAATGAATACCCGGATCGTTTTTTTGACACCGGGATCTGCGAAAGTCACGCGGTCGCCTTTGCCGCCGGAATGGCCAAGTCCGGGATGAAGCCCATCGTGGACATCTACAGCACGTTTCTGCAGCGCAGTTTTGACCAGATTTTTCAGGAAGTGTGCCTGCAAAACCTTCCGGTCACGTTCTGCCTCGACCGTGCCGGCCTGTGCGGACCGGACGGGCCGACTCACCACGGCGTGTTCGACCATTCGTACATGCGGATCTTTCCGAATATGGTGGTGATGGCTCCCGGTGATGAACTGGAAGTCCGTCCGATGCTGGAGTTCGCGTTGCAGTGCGGATCACCGATTTCGATTCGCTATCCGAAGACGCGGGTTGAGTCGGTGCCTCGCGAAGTAGCACCCATTCAGCGGGGCCGGGCGGAAGTCCTGTCCTGGGGGCAGGACGGCAACATTCTGTCGTGCGGTACAATGCTGCCGCAGGCCATCGAAGCAGCCGCGCGTCTTCGCAGCGAAGGCGTGGATGTCGGCGTCGTGAACGCCCGCTTTGTGAAGCCTGTTGACGAACTGATCATCGCCAGGGCAGCAGCGGCCGGCTTTGTCATGACAATTGAAGAAAGCACCCTCATGGGTGGATTCGGCAGTGCAGTGCTTGAGGCCGCAAACCGTCTGGGACTGAACACCGAACGTTTCCGAGTCCTCGGCATACCCGACCATTTCATCGAACACGGGGACAGAGACGAACTGCTGGCCGAACTTGGGCTGAATGCAGACGGTCTCGTGCGAGTCGCTAAAGAACTGGCACATCACTCTGAGCCCGCGATACAATCCTGACGACTGTCGTCCCGCGGCTCCGCCGGCGGGGATTCTGCGGTGCCACAATTTCATGATTCAACTCACGGACAAACAGCGAGCAGAACTCAAAAAACATCCGGACGGAATCCCGTTCCGCGATGAGGCGACTCAGCAAGGCTATGTCATCGTTGACGAGAACATCCACCGCGAGGCGATGCGGGCATTGCAGCGCCAGCAGGATCTTGAAGCCATTCGTCGCGGCGTGGCTCAGATGGAGGCAGGCGAGGGGATTCCGCTGGAGGAGGCGCGGCGGCAATTGGCAAGGGAACTTGGATTCTCGGAACGTGCCTGATGCGGCTCGCAGTTTACATCCACGAACAGGCGAAGCAGGACATTCGCAGGAACGCAACCTGGTGGGCTGAGAACCACTCAAGCTCTCAGGCTGATCGCTGGTTCCACACAGCGTTCGAC
>JANNGQ010001081.1:0-5495 GCA_031403975.1 Planctomycetota bacterium | reverse complement strand
CCTGCGTTTCTTCCGGTCCAGGCCGGCTGGAAGCCTGCCCCACAGGATGATAGGCCGGCTGGAAGCCTGCCCCACGGAAAGATGGTCACGATCTCAATCGTGAATGTCAATGCGTTACCCGGCTGCTGATTGCATGTCCATGGCGGCGGACATCCCGAACGCGAAAGAAGCCCGGCATTTTTAAAATGCCGGGCTTCAATGTGTTCCGAGGACATTCGGCGATTACTTTGCGCGGTCCTGCTACTCTTTCTTCGTGGTGGTTCGACGCGAGACGCATCGGCCACGGCGGGGCAATTACTTTGTACTGTTCTGCTTTTTCTTCTTTTCTTTTTCGCCGCGTGGTTTCGGCAGTTGTTCCTGCTGTTCTATCGTCAGCACTGTTTTCAGGGACTCGATGACCTTGCTGCTGAACTCGGCCTGCGTCTTCTGCCAGGATTTCATCTTGTCCTTCTGTTCGGCAGTCAAAGCCAGCGCCTCATCGACCGCTTTCTTTGTTTCGGGCTGAGTCTTACCGGCAGCCTTCGCAGTTTTCTGAGCTTCTTTTTCCGCCGTCCGCTGTTCGGGAGTCAGAATCTCGTTCCTGGCCTTTGTGAGCTCCTGAAACTTCGACAGGAATTCCTTGTCAATCGCGGCGACCTTTTCCTTCTGTTCGTCGGTCAGCTCCATCTTGCCGACAAATCTCTGTGTTGCCGACTGAGCTTTCCTGCCCTTGCCTTTTTCCTTCTTTGGCTTCGACTCATCCGCGGAAACTCCGCTGACGACGACCAGCATCAATCCCAGACACACACATGATTTCAAGAACTGCATTCGCGCCTTCTCCTCAGATTTCGGTTCAGTGAATCAGATTGGCAGACCGTCCCGACGATCGCGCCGTCGATTCTCCCGGACGATGCTTGCGTCACGGCTGTTATTTCAGGAATCCAGTTCCGTCGATCAGAATTGCAGCGAACCGGCGACGCGTCATACTCCGCGAGCCATCAGGGTGCATTCGCGGCTCAGGCGGCTTGCCTGAGAGTGCTGCGGCAATGCAGCTTCGTTTCATGTCGAAAGATCTGATTTCATGTCTTCCAAAAGACTTTCCCATGTCGTGTTTTTTACGCTCAAGGACGGATCGCCATCCGCTGTTCAGGTTCTGGTCGATGCGTGCCAGAGATATCTGAAGAATCATCCGGGAGTCATTTATTTTGGTGCCGGGACGCTGGCGGCGGAGTACGCACGTCCCGTCAATGATCATGAGTTTCACGTCTGCCTGAATGTTGTTTTTGATTCGAGAGCTTCGCACGACGCTTATCAAACGGCCGCCGATCATCTGCAGTTCATTGCCGAGCACCGTGACACATGGGCCAGGGTGCGTGTGTTTGATGCCGACGTCACTTGATGCGGCCATGCTGCAGATCCGAATGTCGAAATCCGAGAGAAGCTCCAAATCGGCAATGCGCTGAGAATCCTGGGCAGTACCGATGAATCCGCCTGCTGCGGGGAATTCCCGCCGGCGGAGCGGCGGGGTAACAGTAGAGAAACCTTGGGCAGTACCGATGAATCCGCCCGCTGCGGCAGACTGGAGGGTTGCGACCTCGCTGGATTGGCTGACAGCAATCCTCCTGGGCTGCGGACTCGCTGCGCTGATCTGGCGGGGATTGCTGAGCGGAGGTGGACTGGTCGGCGGAGACACGTATCCGTACTTCTTCCCGCAGAAGCAGGTCCTTGCGGATGCATTCGCTGCCGGCGAATTGCCGCTGTGGAACGACCGCACGTCATTGGGATACCCCATGCACGGTGAAAGCCAGGCCGGGGTCTTCTATCCGCCGAACCAGATCCTGTACCGCCTCGTTGATATCAATACGGCGTACAGCTGCAGCGTGTTGCTGCATTATGCATTGGCCTTCGTGTTTGCCTGGAGGTTCTGCCGATCTCAGAAGTTGACGCAGCATTCGGCGCTGCTGGCCGCGACGGTATTTGTCTACGGCTGGTTTCCCGTCCGAGTCTCACTCGAGTGGAGCATCATTGGCGGTGTGTGGTTTCCGCTGTCACTCTGGATGACTGATCGCCTGTTGCAGCAATGCTCGGCCAGGAGATGGGCGTGTCTGGCGCTGTGCCTCGGTATCCATCTGCTGGCCGGACATTTCACACTGGCTTTTATTACACAACTGACGTGTTTGGGTTTCGCAGTCCTGAGCCGAATTGCGGCAAGCCGCAGAGCGACTTCGGCATCGTCACGGGGCGGTGCGGATCCACTGGAACAATTACCGTCAGCCTGGCGGGCCGGGCTGTTTGTCGGAGCTGCGATCGCAGCGGCCGTTCTTGTGGCGGCGATCCAGCTGGTTCCTACTCTGGAACTCCGACAACTCAGTCAGCGCGACGGATCGGAGTCGGTATTCGATCCGGCCTACGGCCACATGCCGCCCGTGTACCTGACTCAACTGGTGGCATCATGGTGGTTTTGGCACACGGAAGAGCTGGCCACGATGGAGGAAATGCTGAAATACCCGTTTCTGATGAGTCGCGCGGGCACGAATCCTGTTGAGGCACACCTTTACATCGGACTGATACCGTTGTGTCTCGTGCTGTGCACGATTCGCCAGGACGTTCGACGATACCTTCGAGGGACTGACTGGATAATCTGGGGATCGCTCTCGGTGATGGCGATTGTGTATTCGTTCGCGTGGCTTGTGCCTGTCTTCCGGCATGTGCCCGGTTTCGGCTTCTTCATGGGGCCGGGCCGTTACACGATGATCGCAGCCCTGGGGTTGTCGCTCATCGCCGGACTGGTTCTGGATGTATTGCAGCGCCGTCAGCGGAAGACGATTCGTGGGGTGATGACTGCCTTGATCGGCGTGGTGACACTGGTTGATGTCCTGGCATCCTCGCAGTTTCCGGTGTGTAATGCTCTGGTTGTGAGTGAACCGCCGATCGTCGGGTTGAAAGACAGTTGGGTCGCCACGTCATTGCAGGCAGCCGACCGCGAGCGACCTGTGAGGCTGCTCGCCGGTGGTCCGAACATCGCCAATCTATACGGCGTGAGTTCTGTGCCGGAGTATCTGGGGCTTGGCCCGGCGGAGTATTTTTCGCCGGAGGCTGCTCTGGAAACTCAGCCTGCCGCGGCTGACGACAGGTTTCCGTCGTCGGAACAGATGATTCGGCTGAGACAGTTTGCTGTGACGCACTTGCTGACGAGTGATCGGATCGCGAATCTCTCAGCAGATTGCGAACTGGTCGCGTCCGGCCCGGATTCGTTTCTGAACCGCGTCTGGGCGCGCGGTGGCGATCCGTGTTTTCTGTATCGAGTTCTAAATCCTCGAGAGCGGGTTTCTGTCGAGCCTGCGAGTGCTCTCGCGGCGTGGTCGATGTTCGAGCGTCGGCCTGGAGATGTTCGTTTCCAGGTTGAACTGACAGCGGCAGGCCGGGTTGAGTTCTGCGACCTGATGTACCCCGGTTGGGAACTTACGATTGACGATCAATCGGCGGTGCCGCTGACGGCCTCCGGATTCGGACGCATTGCGGTAGTTCCTGCAGGAACTCATGTGCTCCGCTGGTTGTATCGACCGCGATCATTCCGGACGGGCGTCGTCGTCAGCGTTATTTCAGGCCTGCTGCTCGTCGGTGCGTTGGTCTTCCGCCGTCGTCGCAATTTCAATCACATTTCTTGACCGTGGATGTCCCAGCACGGGCTTCGCCCGCAACACAGGGAAGAGCGTGAAAGCGTTTTTAACCGCGGATCTCGCGGATTTCACTGATAGACGCAGGGCTGGCTTCGCCCGCATCCGAAACGAGATTTGTTTCAACCGCAGAGGGCGCAGAGGTTCGCAGAGGAACGTAAACGCGGAGTCGACATGGACTTCTCTGCGTACCTCCGCGTCCTCTGTGGTGAATCCTGCAGTTTTCGTTTCACCTGTCCCGGCGTGAATTGTTCGCGCCCTGCGCAAATTCAGAACGTTAGTAGTACGGATTCCCCGGATGAGTCGCAGTGAGTTTGACTGTGAAATCCGTGAAATCCGTGGTTACGCCCGCGCTTTCATAATCGTCTTTGGGTTGGGGGCGAAGCGCGCGCCAAGTACCTCTGCGTCCTCTGTGGTGACTCCCGCTGTATTCGTATCTCCGGTCGCAGGAATTCTGCGGCGGTCTGCATGCAATGAGAAAAGACGCGAGTTTCCTCCTTTGACCGATTTGCGCTTCGACGTACACTCAGCCCATGCAGCGACAAGAAATCAATTCTGAGTTCGAGAAGATTCTGAAGACAGCCGCAAAGCTCGCAGAGGATGTACAGGCGGCGGCTGTGATCCTGCTGGCCGAGCAGCCGATGGATTTCGCGATGCTGAAGCGGAACGCGAAAGGCTTCCGGCTGATCATTGCATCGGAAAAGAAGGAAGTTCAGGAGGCTGCCCGTCAGGACGACGTGGACGTCGTCGAGATGCAGCAGGAGCCGCAAACCCGGCATTTTCAGGTTTCGCAGGTGCTTCTCGAAGCCATCGCAGACGAATTGCTGCAGACGGGCGACGTCGTTGTCGTCGTGTATTCGGCCTACGAGAAAGATGGATGCGATACGATCAGCGTGGTGCGCCTGGCGGAACAGCTCGCCAAACTTACGTCGCGGGATCTTCAGCGGCTGGAGACAAAAGTTCCGCTGGAAACGCTGCGCATCGTCGTTGATCTCGCCTGCGACATCGGACGTGAAGGGCGGGAGGGCAAACCTGTGGGAACACTGTTCGTCGTGGGCAATCACCGCAAAGTGATGGAGCTGTCTCAGGAACAGGTGCACGATCCGTTCCGGGGTTATCCCAAATCCGAAAGGTCAATCCGCAATCCTCGAGTCCGCGAGAGCATCAAAGAACTGGCTCAGATCGACGGTGCGTTCGTGATTTCTTCGGACGGTCTGGCGATTGCGGCCGGCCGGCATCTTCGGGCGTCGGCCGAAGGATTAACGCTTTCCAAAGGTCTGGGATCGCGGCACTGGGCCGCTGCAGAGATTTCCAAAGCGACTGATGCCGTGGCGATTGCGGTTTCAGAATCCACGGGAACGGTTCGCGTCTTTCAGGACGGCGTGATTGTCCTGCGCATTGAACCGATGCGGAACGCGATGAAGTGGCACGACGTGAACGCCGATGGTCATGTGGATTAGAACCCCTGACACAACGCGGCCATGGAGGTTTTTTCAGGGGTTCTTAAGTCATGCCGATGATCCGAATTCTGCAACTCACCGACCTGCATGTTTTCAAAGACGCGGATGTACGGCTGAAGGGCATTCCGACTCGCGAGTTGCTGCAGGATGTTGTCCGTCACATTGTTGACAGCGGCGAGCCGTTTGATCACGTCGTTGTGACAGGCGATCACACTCACGACGAATTGCCGGAGAGTTACGCGGTCGTACGAAATATCCTTGATCCGTGGATCGATCGACTTTGGCAGGTTCCGGGCAACCACGATGACCGGACCGTGCTGCGGTCGGTATTCGGCGATCGGATTTCCGGTGTCGGGCAGGAACTGATCAACTTTTCGTT
>JANNGQ010001080.1:0-3760 GCA_031403975.1 Planctomycetota bacterium | reverse complement strand
CCGCTGTCCACACTGATGCTGGCCGGCATTCGCGAAGTACTTGTCATTTCATCACCCCGCGACATCGGCGGTTTCGAGAAGCTGCTCGGCGACGGCGCGAAATGGGGGATCCAGATCTCGTATGTGACTCAGCCCAGGCCGGCAGGACTGGCGCAGGCATTTGTGCTGGGAGCCGACTTCATCGCTGACGACCATGTGGCACTTGTTCTGGGTGACAACATTTTCTACGGACGAGGTTTCCAGGGAATCCTCGGCAGCGCCTGTCTGCTGGAAACAGGAGCCACGATTTTCGGCTACGAAGTCCGCGACCCGCAGCGGTACGGCGTGGTCGAATTTGATGCTGCAGGGAAAGCGATATCGCTGGAAGAAAAGCCGACGCAGCCAAGATCCGATTTTGCCGTGCCCGGTCTGTATTTCTACGACAATTCGGTGGTGCAGATTTCCCGCGACCTGAAGCCGTCACCTCGCGGGGAGCTGGAAATCACCGACGTCAACCGCGAATACATGAACCGCGGACTGTTGCGCGTCGAGCTGCTTTCACGCGGCTTCGCCTGGCTGGATACGGGAACCCATGAATCCCTGCTTGATGCCGGGAACTTTGTCGCGGCAATCGAAAAACGCATGGGATTGAAGATCTCATGTCCGGAAGAAGTTGCTTGGCGAAAGGGCTTCATCGACCGCCACCAGCTGCTGTCGCTGGCGGAAGATTTCCCAAATGAGTACGGTGACTACCTGCGGCATGTGGCCCGGTAAGAACGCGTCCAGGAACTCTCCGTGTTTTGGGTGCTCGATTTCTTGTTTCGGCCCAAAGGGCCAGCAGTTCAAATAGCCAGGGCCGTCGGCCCTGGAAGCGAAAACAACAAAAGGAAAGCCAGGCAACAACCCCACATCTCACAAAGTTGATTCTGGGCGGGTTCTATGTTGTTGCGCAGCCATTAACCGCCGCACACGACGACCCAGAAGCGCGGCTTTCTTAAAAAGCCGGGCTTCTCCCTGGAAACGGACCAGACCACGCGGTTCACTCGCTGTTAACTTTTTCCAGATCGCGAAACATCTGGAACTCCCGCGAACACGATCCCCGCTGCATTGAAAGCGAAGCTGTTCAGCAGCTGGCCTGGAGACCAGTCCATCGACGCTGTGCATCCGCAGTCTGATGAAGATGATTCCTGTCGCAATGGGGTTGACGCAATCAGCATCCAGTCGCGGTATTCGGTGCAATGCGGGACAGACCAAAGCCGGCGTTTCGCCGAATGTGTGCAGCGACCGGCAAATCTATTGTGTGAAAACTGGCGGCGGGCAGATTCCGATCGTTGTGCCGCATCAAGGCACACCATTAAAGTGTACGGTTCAGGTCGAACTAAGCGTCATCGGGATTATATGAAGCAGAATTCTTCAGAGAGGTGCCGCCATGCTGTTTTCCGGATTCAACTCGCGGAAACGCCGCCGTGCGTCAAAAGCCTTCAGGCCTGTGAGTTCGGAGCGACTGGAGACTCGTTCGCTGCTGACAGTGACCTTGAATCTTGTCGGTTCGCAGCTTTCTGCGGTAAGTGACGACCAGGGGCCGTCGCTCGTGTTGATTGTCAATTCCGAAGGACTGCTGGAGCACAATCTCGTTGACGGAGGCTACGAGAGTGCGACCGATTTTGATGGGATCCTGCCCGGCGAACAGACAGCTCTCGCTTCGGCAATCTCGGACTTCAACATCGATATGTCGGCAGGGGGTGGCGTTGCCTATCTTTTTGACATCCATGACGCGAGCGTTGCATTCTCCGGTGACAGGCTGGAAATGTTCTGGGAGTCATCTGCTGTTGATTCGGTCATTGCCTTCAGTTCGGCCGGGTTTGTCCGAACCAGTTTGGCAGGGACCGTAACAGTCTCGTTGTCCTCCGCAGCAAACGTCAAATTGGTACTCGGAAGTGGCGACGACTCTGTCGATGCGTCGGACCTCGCCACGGGCTACCTGGAAGTGTCTGGCGGCGCTGGAAATGATAGTCTCACAGGGACTCGCCTGGGAGATTTCCTCTCGGGTGAGGCCGGCGATGACATTCTTTTCGGGCTGGATGGAGATGACGTCCTCAGCGGCAGTGACGGGAATGATAACCTCGTGGGAGGCAAAGGCGATGATGGCCTTGACGGCTACTTTGGTTTCGATTTGCTTTCCGGCGGTCCAGGAGATGACAGGGCGTTCGAAAATCTGGAAACGGGCACGTTGATTGTCGAAAAGCACCGACTCAACGTCGATGGCTTGATCAGCCTCAACCACCGGATCGAAGTTTTCTATGTGAATGGGACGAGCGGGGACGATCTGTTTGACGTCTCTGGGGCCGGAGGCCCGTGCATCCTGTCCGGTGCAGGCGGATCAGACACGTTGATCGGCAGTCGCTTCAACGATTCCATCTCAGGCGACGATGGTGATGACACAATCATGGCCCATGACGGCGACGACTTCATCGAAGGCGGTGACGGAAGTGATGTGATCTTCGCGGGAAGCGGGGATGACAATATTCACGGCGATGATGAAGTCCCGGGGCACCAGGGCGATGATACTGTGTCTGGCGGACAGGGTAACGATCGCGTTCGCGGTGGTGCCGGCAACGATGTGCTCGAAGGCAACGCGGGCAATGACGACCTGAAGGGTCAGGCTGGCTCGGACTTTGTGGATGGCGGGGCCGGTGATGACTACATGCAAGAGTTCAGCGACGATACGGAAGGCTCAGATACTCTCCACGGCGGTGACGGCGACGATCAGATTTCGGTTTACGGAGGAACCAATACGATTCGAGGCGGCAAAGGGAACGACTGGATTGACGGCGGCTATTACGGAATCGATGACATTTCCGGTGGCGGTGGTGACGACACGATCAGGGCATCACTGTCGGACATATTTTCCGGCGACCAGGGGAACGACAGCCTGTTCATCGACGAACCGCTGACGACTGCACGAATCACGAACGCTGCAATCACGTTCAATGGAATCAGTCGTTCCCGAGCCGGTCTGGAGAATTTCCACATTTTCGCCTACGTCAACGCGGTTTTTGATGCGAGCGGATATACGGCCGGGTCCGTTACGTTCATCGGCAGCCAGGGGAATGACATACTGATCGGCTCAGAAAATGCCGACACGCTGGTCGGCTCCGTCGGTCGCGACGAACTCTACGGTCGTGGCGGCAATGACACGTTTCGAGCCGACATAGACGACGCTGTCGTGAACGGAGGGGCGGGCAAAGACATTTTCGGCTTCTATTACACTGGCTTGCCGGAAGACGCCCCGAAACAGCAGATTCTGGACCTCCTGTTCTCGCTCGGCGTAGCCCACGACATTGAGTCGTTTGAAGATGTGACGGCACTGATCAGCTAGCCCTCGGCGACGCTCACGAACACTTTCAGAGCATCGCGATCTTCGACGAGCAGACGCATCATTTCTTTGTAATTGTCTAGTCCCTTGACCGACGTGGTCAGGATCTTCTGAATGACGCCCGGAAACGTCACCTCTCCCAGGGCGAGGTCCGCAATACCCGATTCAAAGTGGCGAAAGTTGGCGTTCACGGAACCGACCAGCAGCTTGTTTCCAAGCACCCAGTTCAGGTTCAGATTATCGCCGGGGACTTCGAACCTGCGCTGGCCGCCGGTGATGCTGGTCCAGACAATGCAGCCGTTGTGCCCCAGCATCTGCATCGATTCAAACGCAATGGCGCTGCTGCCGGTGGCTTCAATGATAAGGTCGGGCTTGCCATGCTTTGCCGCGAGTTCTGACAGAGTC
>JANNGQ010001079.1:0-2420 GCA_031403975.1 Planctomycetota bacterium | reverse complement strand
CAGCCTGCCTGGACTTGAAAAAACGCATGTGACCTTGAATCGACCAGGCAGGCTGGAAACCTGCCCCACGATAAAGTCGCGACTTCAGAATACAAACTTCCAGAGAGCGTAACAGCCTGCAACGATTCCGGCGATGACGGCGATCTGAAACCGCCGGATGTACACGTGCGCCAGAAGCACTGCGAATGACAGCGGCGGATCTTCGTAAGTATAGAGTTTTGAGAAGTACTGGGCGATGGCGGCATCCACGTCCGCTTCCGACACCTGGTCCCCGGTGACGACCGCGGCGTCCAGAAGTCGCTTCTTCAAAGCATCACGCAGTTCATGTCTGGCCAGAGCCTGCTCTGCAACGGATCGTTCCCGCTGCATTCCCCGGGCCACTTCCAGGACTCGCAGCGTTTCGACCAGTGTCAGTTCGTGAGCGGCGGCGTTCGCGCTGGTTGTGTCCCTTGTCGTGGTGACTGTGTGGTTCATTGATTGCGGTCGACGCGAAGTTTGCTAACGTGAGGGAGATGCGATCGTGTGATCGCCGTTCAGTTGTACTCGGCGCGATAGTTTTGAAAAGGGAACTTCGATGAGTCAAGCGAGTGCGTCTTCGAAAGGGTCGTCGCAGTCTTCAGGACAGACAGGCCTGACAACGACCGAGCCGCCAAGGGCTGTCGGTTCCATGCGGTTGTATCTGGATCGTGCGGTACAGGTTCTGGAACGCTTCGGGCTGTCGACCAAAGATGATTCCGGAGAAGAACTGATCCGGCTGCTGGAAGACGTCAAGCATGTTGACGAGGCCAGGGTGCTGGCGATCGCCGACGTGATCAAACACATGAGCACTTTCAACAGGCTCGTTCGTGAAAACGTTGAGAATATCAAAATCGGCAACCGCTACGTTGCCATCGCCGAGATGTTCGATTCGGTCCGAGAAGATTCCAAGATGCTGATTTCTCAGCTCGCCGACGGCAAAATCAGCCGCTCTGAAAAGTTCCAGAACTGGTGGATGCGTATTCGCCGTGGCACACCGAGCGATCGATTCGAAGAGATCGCTGAAACGTACAAGGATGTCTCGAAAGACACCAAAGATCAGTTGGTCCGCGAAGGCGCGATCATGGATGCGTACATTGACTTCCGGTTTGCTCTGAAGGAAGCCGAAGTACTGGCCTGCGAACTGTACGAAAAGCAATCACCGCATCTGGAGGCTGCGAAGACCTCGCTGGCTGGCGCTCAAACAGCCATCGACGGTTTCAAAGGCAGTGATTCCGCTGAACGAGGACGTTTGGAACTGGCGCGAGATGTCGCACGGCAGAAGTTTCAGGAGGAAGATCGGACGTTTCAGCTGCTCAAGGACATTTCAGAGAATCTTGCGGTCGGCTACGACGTCGGCGAAACGCTGATCACGAAACTCAAACAGACGCACGACGTCAAGGACAGTGTGTATCGCCGGGCCGTGACATTCTTCACGACCAACGAACATGTGTTTACCATCCTTGGCACTGTCTACACGAGTCAGCAGGGGTTGCATGAAATCACGGCTGCGACGGAAGCTATGAAAGAAGGAGCGAACAAGGGTCTCGAGGACGTCGCGGAACTTGGCCGCGAACTGGAACGCGCGGCGATGCGGACGGGCTACGGCTCGACGATCAAAGCCGAGAGCGTTCAGAAGCTGGTGGATGCGATCAGCGATTTCCAGATTGAATCGCTGACGATGATTGCCGATCTCCGCAAAGAGAGCGAACAGAACGCCAGAGAAATCCGCCGAGTTGTCGAGGACGGCAAACGGAAATTTCAGGAAACAGTCGCGAAGTATGTGCAAAGCGAAGTGGCAGGCTAGATTTCAACTATCCCCTCCGGGCCCGGTGGCGAGCGGGTCGAGTACTGCAAGACCGAGGTTCAATGATCCCTGACTTTCGCAAACGACTGCTTCGCGGTGACAAACTGCTGGGCACGATGGTCACACTACCGACTCCATCGACGGCCGAAATCCTTGCGGACGCAGGATTCGACTGGCTGTTCATCGACGGTGAACACGGTCCGCTCAGCACGACTGATATCCTCGGGATTCTGCAGGCTGTCGGACATCGTGTCGCCTGCATCGTACGAGTTCCGATCTGCGATGAAGCAGAGATCAAGAAGGTGCTCGATCTGGGAGCTCAGGGCGTCATAGTGCCTCAGGTCAACACGGCGGAACAGGCTGCGGACGTCGTTCGGTTTGCAAGATACGCTCCGGCAGGTTCCCGCGGCGTCGGTCTGGCGAGGGCTCATGGTTATGGATTCCGGTTCGCAGAGTATGTGGCATCTGCCAACGACGACGTCGTCGTGATTGTTCAGGCAGAGCACAGGACTGCTGTAGAGAACATCGAATCGATCGTTCGTGTTCCCGGCGTCGACTGCGTTCTGCTTGGACCTTACGACCTTTCGGCCAGCTACGG
>JANNGQ010001078.1:0-4629 GCA_031403975.1 Planctomycetota bacterium | reverse complement strand
GGAGGACCATCGGCGGACAACTGCCTTTATCCGCGGCAAGTCACGGCGTTCTGGTCTGGGCGGGATGGCACCGACGACGTTTGCCACGGGATATCTGTACGCGGGCATGGGCTGGACGACCGTCAATGAAGCGGCCGTTCCGATCCTCTCCGCGAGGCACACTCACGAAGAGCTGCGTGACATCCCAATTCTTGACAAGAGTGCCTGCGTGCTGATGGCGAACAACGAGATCCTGATGGATTTGCTGGAAGCCGGCGAATTCGCCCGTGCGAAGGATGTCGTGGCCTGGCAGATCTGGGCGGCGAAAGCGTGGGGTGTCAAGGCCGTGAATCCCGGCGGCGTTGCCGCGTGGAAATGGGGCAAGGACGCGAAACAACTGACCGATTCGATCGAGGGCTACAAGACACTCACACCCGGCACGATCATTCGTGAACTGGCCAGAATCATTGACGAACTGGAACTGCCGCACCCGCTTCATCTGCACTGTAACAATCTCGGCGCGCCGGGGAATATCTGGACAACGATCGAGACCATGAAGCAGCTGGAAGGGCGACGGGCTCATATTGCACACATGCAGTATCACGCTTACGGCGGCGATGACTGGGATACGATGCGATCGGCCACCGTGGAAGCGGCCGAGTACTTCAACGCGCATCCGAATCTGACGACGGACGCAGGAGCCGTGCTGTTCGGCGATACTGTGACGATCACCGCCGACGGGCCATGGCAGCACCTCCTGTACAAACTCACGGGCCGCAAGTGGGGCAATCTGGATGTCGAAAACGAAACCGGCTGCGGGATTGTTCCTTATACCTATCGCCCCAGCAATCTGGTGAACGCCGTGCAGTGGGCTGCCGGGCTGGAGCTGCTGCTGCTGATCACCGATCCATGGCGAGTTTTTCCTGTCCACCGACCATCCGAACGGAGCCTGTTTCTGGCGCTATCCGGAAATCATCCAGCTGCTGATGAGTGCTGATTTTCGCCGCGAGTGCATGAAAAAGGTCACTCCGAAAGTGCTTGACCGGATCACGCTGCCACAGATCGACCGTGAGTACACACTGTACGAAATCGCCACCATCACCTCCGCCGGGCCGGCACGAGCCCTCGGGCTTTCTCAAAAAGGCAGTCTCGCGGTCGGTGCGGACGCAGATCTTGTGATCTATGAGGAGGAGCCGGACATCGCACGGATGTTCAGTCATCCCCGCTACGTCCTCAAAGCCGGCGAAGTCGTGATTGAAGACGGCGACATACGGGAGACGCCCGAAGGCCGCGAATTTATCATACAGCCGGCATTTGATCCGGGGATCGAAGCGTTCATTAAGCCGCTGTTTGAGAACTGTTACACGATGTCATTTGAGAATTATCCGGTGGAGATCGAACGAATTGAGCATGCCGAGATTCATCCTTGCGGAGCAAAGTAGCCGTCACGCTCCGCGTGACGAGCCTCGATCTCGCACTTTCGCAAGCTCGAGTTTATCACCGATCGCATTTCAGAATAGGGCTCATCACGCGGAGCGTGATGGCTACATTAAACACACATGACAACCATCACTCTCACGCTCCGCGAACGTCCGTCCGTTCCGCTCGAAGCCGAGTCCATCACGCCCGATGCGTTCTCGTCGATGTCCAACCAGCAGATCAGGGCGAGTCTGGTCTATCACGGCAAGCGGCGGTGCCGGCTCGATGACTTCTTCGACGTCGACGGCGAGTACGGTGACGACGTTCAGGTTCACGGTGATCTGCGGCAGGTCAAAATGATCGGCAAGCAGATGAGTCGCGGCTCGATCACGGTGCATGGCAGCGTCGGCATGCATCTGGGAGCCCAGATGAAAGGCGGACGGATCGAAGTCACAGGCGATGCTGGAGACTGGATCGGAGCTGAAATGCTCAACGGCTTCATCCGGGTCCGCGGCAACGCGGGCGGTCAGATCGGAGCAGCCTATCGCGGCAGTATGCAGGGCATGAAGAACGGCACGATCATTGTCGGCGGCACAGCGGGCCTGGAAGTCGGCATGAGGATGCGGCGAGGCACGATCGTCATCGGCGGCAAGGCTCGCGATTTCTGCGGCCTGCAGATGAAAGGAGGGACGATCATCCTTCAGAGCGGTGCCGAGATCCGCACCGGTGCCTGGATGATCCGCGGCACGATTCTGTCACTTTTCCCGGTCAAGCTGATGCCGACCTTCAGGGCATCCGGCTCGTTCAACCCGACATTCCTCAGCCTTTACAACTGTCACCTGAAACCGCACGGCGTGTCAGTTCCCAACAATCCCGCAGAGGGCTCCTGGTCCCGCTACGCGGGCGATCTGTCGGTCCCCGGAAAAGGCGAAATCCTGATCTGGTCGCCGGCGCAGCTGTCTGTCATTCCGTAGTCAGGCCCTCATGCGGCAACGCCGTGAAGGATTCTTGTAGCCGGATTAGTCAGAATTTCGGGTGGATATTGGTTGATCCGAAGTCTCTCGACTTCGGCTACAGCTGCATCGCCGGTAAAGTTGTTGAGGGAAATCCTTTTCCTGCCGGAGTTCCTGAAATGTCTCGCAATATCATAATCCTGATTGCCCTGATTCATTTTGGCGGAGCGGTTCATGCACTGGTAGCGGACGAACCGGTCGCTGCGTCACAACCGGCAACGTCAGACGCCGACAAGCTTGTCGCCGAAGTCATCTCGACCGCGGGCGGCGAAGAAAAGCTGTTCAGCGTGTTTCGGTTTCGGGAACGTGTTCTCGTACAGGACTCTACGGCCGAACCTGTCAAGGATGGCGAGGCCGGCAACCGCACATCGGTGCTGGTCGCGGGCGGCGACTGGTGGGTGGGCTCATCCCGGCGCACTTATGAAACGGCTCATGTCCTGTGCTGGGCCTGGAGCCTGCGGATTCTGCTCGACGACAAAGCAGAATTCGAAATGCTCCCTGAACTGACAATCAGCGACAAACCTGCAACCGGGCTGCGAGTGTCCAAAGCGACCGACGAACCGGTCGATCTCTGGTTCGACAAAGACACCCGCCGTCTTGCGGCCATCGACTACAAGGACAGCCGGAACCTCTTCAGCGAATGGAAAGAAACGAGCGGCGGTTTCAAATACCCGTCTCATGTGATCGGCATTCGCTTCGCCGATCGCCCGCAGGGAACGCTGCTGGACAAGCAGTGGTATCAGACCGACATTCTGGAAATAACGCCGCTGACGGAGGTCCCGGCGGAGTTGAAGTGACACTCACGGCTGCCAGCCCGTGAAGCGAATTGACGATGACGCAGCGGACCGCCCGTACGGCGGGGTTCGAATGGCAGAAGACAACTGATCTCCCGGGGCGGTGGGACCGGCCAGCTTTTTCCTCAAGACCGGAGAGAAGCGGCGCGCGGGGTCAGAACGTCTTTCGGTGCTCAGACTCTGGGAATCTCGAAGCCGGCCCGCGGAACTCGGGCGAAGAAGCCAGCTGCCTGGTCGTCGCCGGTGATTTTTTCGGCTTTCGGATCCCAATGGATCACCCGGTTCAAGCGAGCGGCGATTGCGGCGAGGTGGCAGGTGTTCATGGTCTGGACGTGTGAGTACACGTCAGAGACGGGCAGGCCGCCTTCGGTGAGGCAGCGATAGAAATTCTCCTTGTGGCCTTCGAACGGCTTGCCTTTGTACAGCTCACTCAACTGCTCATCGCCGAACTGATCCTTGTCCCGGTTTTCTTCAATCGGCACACCGGTGATCTTGCTGCGGTTGACGAAGAAGCGGCCTTTCGTACCCTCAAACAGCAGGCCGTTGTCGCCGCGGCTGGTGATATGAACTTCGACTCCGCCGGCGTACCTGGCGATGACGTTGAAATCGTTTGACGAGTTGAAACTGTCGTCCCTGGTGGGGTAACCGTTCTCAAACGGAACCGGATGTTTCGCGTCGGTGCCGTCGATCTCGAAGGGACCGGATCCCTCACTGTCTTCACCGATCGCCCATTGGGCGATGTCGACGTGATGCGCACCCCAGTCGGTAAACTTGCCACCGGAATACTCGTACCACCAGCGAAACGTGTTGTGACAGCGTTGTTCGACATAATCCGTCAGCGGAGCCTGACCGAGCCACATGTTCCAATCGAGATTTGCCGGTGCCGGTGACTTCACGAACGGCCCGCCGACGTCGCCGCCGCCAATCCCCGCAGTGATCTGTGTCACATCACCGATCAGCCCCTTGCGAACCATGTTGACGGCCCGCAGGAACAGGTCACGGTCACTGCGCTGCTGAGTCCCCACAAAAAAGACTCGGTCACTATGCGTCCTGCAGGCATGGCGGATCAGTTGGTTCTCTTCCAGCGTCAGTGTCAGAGGCTTCTGGCAGAATACATGCTTCCCCGCCTGCAGTGCTTCGATGGCGATCTTGACATGCCAATGATCGGGAGTCACCACACTGACCACATCAATGTCCGACCGTTCCAGGACCCTGCGGTAGTCTTCGCAGACGTCCGCCTTGCCGGCCCCGATATTCGGATCTTCATTGGCTTTCGCTGCCTGGTTCCTGTCGACATCGCACAGAACCAGGATGTCGCCATGGTTCTTGTGGCCTTGAGCGTCTCCGCGTCCCATGCCGCCGAGCCCGATGCAGCCGATGCGAGGCCGGTCCACAGCCATCGTGTTTGCAAAAGCGGGGCGGCT
>JANNGQ010001077.1:0-1515 GCA_031403975.1 Planctomycetota bacterium | reverse complement strand
GCCGGCCCTGAGTGCCTGGTCCACCGATACGTTCTGGCAAAGAGTTCTTCGGGTCCTTTGGATAAATTACCTGGCGTCCGGTTGCGCTGAGAATCGCACGTTCTCGATTGCGCATAATCGCTCGTTCTTCCGGAGTCTGGTCGTCGTATCCGCAGATGTGCAGCAGACCATGGATCACGTACAGCGTCAGTTCGTCCTGCGCCGACCAGCGACCGACAGAGGCCATCTCCAGCGCCATTTCGGCACTTACCACGACCTCGCCTTCGATGCAGGCGTGAACAGCTCGCAGTGAAGGAGCATCGGTATCTGTTGACACGGCTGCGTCAGGACGGAGAACGGAAGCCTTCGGTTCCGGCTCGTCTGCGGAGTCCGGATCTGCATCGTCAGTGTCGTCATTCCGGACGAACTCGAGCTGAAAACTGATCACGTCGGTCGGATAGTCATGCTGCAGGTGCTCACGGTTGATCGTCTGAATCTCCGAGTTGTCGACAATCGAGATGCTCAGGACGGCACTGGCAACCTGTTCGATCTGAAGGGCCTGCAGAATCGCCGTCCGGATGGCACTGCAGTCCACGACGACGGATTTCTGCCGATTGCTGATATCGATTTCGAAGGGCATCATGCCGTCTTCTGACCGGGATACCGGACTCGGCCATGATGAGCGGCGAGGAGTGACTTAATCAGCGACTCCTCAACCATCTGGATTTCGTTCATCCTGAGATTGCATTCGTCGAACTGGCCGTCGAGCAGTCGCTTCATACTGATCTCATGAACCAGCGACTGGATCCGCCGCGGCGTCGGCTCTTTGAGTGTCCGGCTGGCACTCTCCACAGCGTCGGCCAGCATCAGCACAGCGGTTTCACGTGACTGAGGCTTTGGTCCGGGATAGCGAAAACTGGATTCATCGGCGTCAGTGCGGTGGTCTTCATCGGCTTTTCGAGTGGCTTCGTGGTAGAAGTACTCAACCAGCGTCGTCCCGTGATGCTGTTCGATGAATTCCCGCAGCGGATCCGGAAGGTTGTGCTCTTCGGCCAGTTCGAGCCCATCCTTGACGTGACCGATAATAATCAGCGTACTCATGGCCGGTGCGAGCGATTTGTGGTGGTTGTCAGAGCCTTCGGTCATGTTTTCGATGAAGTACTCCGCCTTCATCATCTTGCCGATGTCGTGGAAGTAAGCGCCGACGCGCGCCAGCAGGCCGTTGGCTCCGATGGATTCCGCAGCGGCTTCGGCCAATGACGCGACCATCATGGAATGGTTGTATGTCCCCGGTGCGCGCCGCGCGAGTTCCTGCAGCAGCGGATGAGACACCCCGGTCAGTTCCAGCAGGCTGATATCCGTCACGATCCCGAAAGCCTGTTCGATGAACGGCAGGATGCCCGAGACCAGAATACAGCAAACGAGTGACCAGCCGGCGAACTGCAGTGCGGTCCAGATGATTCCGACGTTCCGCCAGGCCGCTTCTGTGTCATGGGCTTCGACGACACCGATGCCCCAGACCGTGTAAAATGAGAC
>JANNGQ010001076.1:0-5048 GCA_031403975.1 Planctomycetota bacterium | reverse complement strand
GCCCGTATTCCGGTTGTTCTTGTTCAGAAAAGGCTTGCCGGTCGACTGACTCCATGCGTGAAAGAATTGTTGCATCGCCTGCTGCTCGGATTCGTTCAGATCCGTCCGGGGAACATAACGATCGTCACCCAGCCACTTGTTCCAGATGCAGAATCCATCGTTCGGACCACGCAGACGCGCGGTCTGGCCGTAAAAGTTCTGAAAGTCGGCTGAATCGCGTCCTGGCAGCCAGCTCAGCATCCGGCTTGCGGTGATCGGCGATTGAGGGAACATTGAGGCAAAATTCGTAAAACAGCTGACATCCAGATAGCGAGCCAGCGTCTGGTAAATAAGCGTGGTCCCGCTGCGGGGAGCCCCGACAACCAGCACAATGGGCATCCGGCCCGGCTTTGCCGCTGCGATCGTCTTTCGTTCCCGGTCCTTCATCAGCCAGTCGATCGGTCGAGCGGCTGCCCGAAGCAATTCATGGCACAATGCCGCATAGGCCGCCCGCTTTCCCGACATCAGCATCCGGCACAGCAGACCCAACGGATTCTGAAAATTGACCGAAGGTGCGAAGTTCCGGGCCATAAAACAACTCGGCAGAGATGGTGCGGAGAATCAGCAGAACGTCTTGCTGGTTTCTGACTATTGCAGCGGCGATTTTTCGACTGCTGAAATATGGGCCATGAATCAAACGGTTCAATAAAAGCCCTGGCATCGGAGCCGGATCGTTCACGATGTTGCCGGATTGCAACGTCCAGTTCATCGAAAAATGTCACACTGTCGCAAGGATTCCGCGGAAAGACTCCTGCGCCGGACCTTGCAGGCGGATCTGATCAGCTTCGTCCCATTGGACATGCAGCTCACCTCCCGGCATGCGGATCGTCACAGGACTGGAGAGCTGGAAGACGCCCGCGGCGAGGCCCGCGACGGCAACGGCGCAGGCTCCGGATCCGCATGCCAGAGTCTCTCCGGTGCCACGTTCCCAGACTCGGACAGTGGCGTTTGACGAACCGGTCACTTCCACAAACTCGACATTGGTCCGATCGGGGAATTCCGAGTGTCTTTCGATCCGACGGCCAAGTCCCGGCACGTCGCAGCTGTTCAGTGAATCGACAAACAGAACCGTGTGCGGATTCCCCATCGAGACCTGCAGCACCGGAGCAATCAGCGTTGGCAGCGAAACATCCGTCAGTGACATCGGCAGCACAAATCTCATTCGGGCAGCGGCCGACGGATTCAGTCGCAACGGTTCCCCGATCGTGATTCGCACCATCGCCGAGCGGCTTCCGGGATCAGACTGCACGATGAGCGCTTCGATCATCCGGTCAGCCATTGCAATCGTGCAGTCAGCACCGCACTGGCCCGTCTGATACAGCCACATGGCCATGCACCGCAGCGCGTTTCCGCACAGCGCTCCTTCGGAGCCGTCGGCATTGAACATCCTCATCCGCGCCGTCGCACCTGGCGAATCCGGCGGCAGCATCAGCACCAGCCCGTCCGATCCGATGCCGCGATGACGATCACTGACGACGACGGCCAGAGCAGCCGGATCTTCCGGCACTGCATTCTCGAAACAGTCGACATACACATAGTCATTGCCGCAGCCATGCATCTTGATGAAGGGAAGATGTGCCATTGGACGACGTGTTGACCTCATTGCAAACGACGACTTCCAGTCTGGCACCGGGACCGTGGAAAGTCAGTGTAACCCATTCTCCGATCGAGCGGATTGTCCTGGGCAATGAAGGTGTTCTGACAGTGAGCTTCACAGACGACATCAGATTCGACCACACATCACTACGGTGAGGCGAAGTTGTGCGTCGATCACATGCAAACCTCAGCCGCAAATGCAGGGCTGCTCTGACCACAGTCCTCCAACATCTGCTGGGTCACCCCTGAGGGGACTTCCCTCATCCGTGATCTTTGGTCACACTGACGGCCCAAAGGCACCGCCCGTGGCACTCGACACCCGCAGAGCAGCGAAGTCATTTGGTAATAAATGCGGCGTCCGAAAACGTCTCCCCATTTATCGCACTGAGACGATTCCTGACACAATTCCACAATCACATGTTCTGCGCCTGGCCGTGACGACAACATGCCGACACCAGCACCAGTTGCTCCGAAAAAATTCCTCACGAACCAGGGAGAAAACACCCTGAGCAAGCGGCTGGCGAGAATCCTGCCGCTCACACAGGACTTCGATTGCCTCGTCGGATACTTTTTTATCAGCGGCTTTTTCCGACTGTATCCTGCGCTCGAATCCGTCAAGAGAATACGCATCCTCATCGGCCTGAAAAACGAGCAAGTCGTTCACGGATTGATTCAAATCGCCAACGACGGCTTTGGAGACAGCGCCCCGTCCACGGCAGAGGTCAAAAGAACCTTCGGCGCGATGCTGCGGAGCGAGTTGACCCAAGCGCAGGATTTACTCGCAATCGAAACGGGCATCCGAAAGTTTATCGATTGGATTCGCTCGGACAAATTGAAGGTGAAACTCTATCGGGAGCAGAACATCCACGCGAAGGTCTACATCATGACTCCGGAGCATCCGGTGCCGGACGTGAACCACGGCTACGTCATTACCGGGTCCAGCAATCTTTCGCACAGCGGCCTGGAGGGAAATCTGGAGTTCAACGTCTTGCTCGCGGAGCCGGAAGAACACGACTACGCGCTGCATCGGTTCAATAAGCTTTGGGCGGAAGCCGTGGACGTGAAGGATGTTCACGAGACGATCAGCAACACGGTGGAAAAGGAATCCCCCTTTGCCTTCTTCAGCCCCTACGAACTCTACCTGAAGTTTCTCGCGGACTACTTCCGAGATTATCTGGGCGACCGCTCGAAGCTGAATTCGGAAAACCTGCCTCAGGATTTCAAGAAGCTGCAATACCAGGAGGACGCAGTCTTCACCGCACAGCAGATGCTCAAAACGTATGGTGGAGTGTTTATTTCCGATGTGGTTGGGCTGGGCAAAACCTACATGTCGGCACTGCTGGCGCTGCAACTCGACGGTCGCTGCCTCATCATTGCACCTCCCAGCCTGCTGGATGAAAACAGTCCCGGCTCATGGCCTCGCGTATTTCGGGATTTTTGAATTCCCGGCCACAAATGCGTCTCCATTGGCAAACTCGAAGAGGTCTTGGAACAAGGTGTCGAGTTCTACAAGTACGTCATCATCGACGAATCTCAACGCTTCAAAAGCGATTCCACCCAGCGTTACGAGTTGCTTACGCGCATTTGTCAAAGCAAGGGTGTCATCCTGGTTTCCGCCACGCCCTACAACAACACGCTCAACGACATCTACAGTCAGTTGAAGCTGTTTCAGCCGCCGCGCAACAGCACGATTCCCGGGCTTCGCAATCTGGAGGCATTCTTCGAGAAACTGCAAAAACGCATTGAAGGTTTGCACCGTCTCGACGACGCCGAGGCTTACATCGCGGCGGTCAAGCAGAACGCTCTGGAATTGCGTGAGCGAATACTCAAATACATCATGGTCCGCCGCACCCGCCGCGAAATTGCGCAGTTCTACGGAGAGGATCTGAAAAGGCAGAAGATCTGGTTTCCGAAGGTCAACGATCCCATCCCGCTGCTCTACCAACTCAACCGGGCGGAGAGCGCCGTCTTCACGAGCACGTTGGAGAGCATCACCAGTTCTGACTTCCATTACGCGCGATACCAGCCCGTGGAGAACAACGGCACGCCGATAACCCTGCGGTGTATCCAACGCAGAGAAGTGATCGTATTCTCTGGGACAGTGTCTTTGGCAGGATGATCGCCCCGATTGCGATGAAAGCGTTTCGCCAATGGTCAACGAGAACACAATTGATCCGACTTCAGCGCTTCAATCGGTACTTGATGTTGATGGCCTCATCAAGCCAACCCTGGAGAGGCTTGGAATCGTGACCGTCGCGCAGCTTGCACAGCTCGACGATCGGGATTTAAGGCGAATCAGCGGCGTTGGCCAAACAAAGCGGAACGTACTATCAGCGCTACTTGGCAAGGCGAAAAAGCTACTTGAAACTGGTGCCGCCTCGACGACGGCATTGGCTGTTGCGCAACACCCTTCAATTGAGCCACCGTCTGACGTTCTACCGCCGATTCGGGATCTCGTATTCGTTCCAAGTATGTTGAAGAATGTGCTTGAGCGGCTTGGTGTGCGTACCGTTGCCGGCCTATTGAGTCTCAATGAAGACCAACTCATTGATCGCGACGGGTGGGGCGAAGGAAAAGTCACGCTGTTTGTAGCCTTGAAGTCGTTTTACGCCACTTACGTGTCGCGCAAAGAAGCCATTAACCAAGACCTTCCGCTGGACGAAGTTATTTCACGTTGTCTCCTTCCGAACCATGCGGTCGGAGAAATGCCCATCAGGGAAGTTGTCGCACCATCCTTCAAATACAAATTCGCCAGTGACACGAGAGCCCGTGACTTCAGGTCATTACAGGCATTGTTGCGACTAATCGTCCAATCAACCGAGGAGAGCAGTAAGCTTCTTTCGACTTTAGTTGGGATGAACAAGCCTCGAAACGATTTGCTTCAGAACGCAGCGGATGCTGTCCGTCAAGATGAGGCAATTGGAAGAACGCCACTCATATTCGTTCCGAGTATCCTGAAACGGCTGTTTCGGAAACATCAAATCTCACTGACCCGCGACCTGTGTTTACTGGATGTTTTGGAGCTACGCGGGCGTGGGGGATGGGGAGAACAGAAATCGCGAGTCTGCGGAGAATTACAGTGGCTGTATTGCAGACTCGTCTTCCGTGGCGAAACAGTTATTGGTTCGGCGACCTTGGAGCAGGTGATCGGCACTGACCTCGTTCCCGAAGCCCGTCTGAGCGCGATGCAGATCGACGACTTCGTGAAAGACGCGAGCGTCGACGGAAACTCGACTGACGAAATCGACGAATTGCGCACCCTGATGCGGCTGTTGCTGAATCGACCGCAGACAGACTCTTGGACGTCAGATCGCCCGCTGTCATTTTTGTGGGAGATTTCAAACCCCAAGATGAAATGGCGAGACGTCCCACTTCGAATACCGAGCCGTGCCGTAACGCTTCTCAACGAATTC
>JANNGQ010001075.1:0-4484 GCA_031403975.1 Planctomycetota bacterium | reverse complement strand
TCGAGTTTCATGATCGACCCTTTGCCGAACATCTTCTCGATCTGTCCCACTGCGTTGTCGAGATTCACCTGTTCTTCCGTGGCCGCTTTGGACGCTATTGCCTTCTTCTGACTTTTGGCCGCCATGAACCTGTTCCTTTGTGCTGAGGTCTTGCGATGATGCATCCCGGACGCTCTGGCGGTGTGCCCCTTTGCTGCCCGGCCCGAGGATCCATTGAGACTGGGAAGTCTAGACAGTTCACGCCCGACAGGGAACTTTCGTGGACCACGGATTCTGGCGGTTCGGAGATCGCCTTAAGGCTGTCGCCTACTGTTGTCTCCCGGCGCGCCGGGACTCCGTCGGCTGGATTCCGTTTCGGCGGATAAAAGAATTCCAATTCTTGACTGGGATACCCCAGGAATCGAACGGAATCAAGTGTCGGCTTTCGCTGCGCGGAAGCACACTCTTTCGCAGACCGAAAGGCGACAAACTCGGCCAGTCATTGTCGTGCAGCGCCCAAGAAGTCCCGCCGGCAGAGCGGCGGGGCAACAGTAGCCAGGTTCGTTGCCGAGGTGCAATCGCAACCATAGAATCCCTGTCGAAATCAATCGAATTGACGGAGTGTTCCGACGGCGGTTGTTTGGAAGTTGATCGGGAGTGTGTCATGAAAAAGTTGTCGTGGTTCGCGCTGTTGTCACTGGCGATTGTCTCCGGATGTCAGGAGAGCGATGACACTTCGGTTCCAGGTCCTGCACCTGTCGCTGTTGCCCCGGCTGGTCAAGAGAAGGCTGGATCGGGCGAATCAGCGACGGTGCCTCCTTCTGAAAAACCACCAGCCGAGATTCCGGCGACCGGAGCCACTCCAGCTGCGACGGACGCAGGTGCAGGCACGCTGGCTCTGACGGAAGCGAATACCAAGGTTGAGTTTGTAGGGCTTCATGTCGGCGACAAGCCGGACCCCCGCAAGGGTGGATTCGGAAAACTGACCGGCACGGCAACACTTGACGGGGGTGCTCTGAAGTCGCTGGCGGTTGAGTTTGACACAGACTCCCTGACGACCGAACTTCCCCCGCTGACAGTCCATCTGAAGAGTTCCGATTTTTTTGATGTGAAGCAGCATCCAACTGCAAAGTTTGAAACAACGTCGATTGAAGCAGGTGCAGATGGCAAGGTCGATATCACGGGAAATCTGACGCTGCTAGGCGTCACGAAACCGATCACCATGCCGGCGACTGTGACTACGGAAGGCGGTCTGAAACTGAAAGCCGAGTTTTCGATCGACCGCACGGAATTCGGCATGACGTTCGGCGAAGACAAAGTTGAAAAGATGGTGGCAATGACGGTCACCGTCGGCGTTTGAGTTGTACCGCGTCAATCCGTGCCACGTCACTCCGAGCCGAGAAGCGCGCCACGGAGTGTCCGAGCACATTGAGAGGTCCGGATGCCGCTCGAGTTTCCTCTCACCACGAAAGACATGGTTCTCGGCGGCATTGTTCCGGCTGCAGTCGTTGTCGCCGGTTGTGTGCTTTCGTTCCGATTTGCAACTCGAGAGTTTACCCGATCGATTGCAGTGAACTGGGCTGCCGCTGTCGCGTTCTTTTTGGGAATCCGGCTGCTTGCCCTCACGCCGTGGAAGCCATCGACGCACTGGCATTGGTTGCCGTACATCGCCCTGACCTGCGCAATTCTCAGTCCGCTGACAGTGCATCGGAACATCGTGGTCCGCATCGCCGGTGCAGGCATCATGGCTGGTATCTCTGCCTTCCTGCTGGTGCCGGACTGGAACGATTTACCGCAGCCGCGACTGGTGATGATCTCGTCCTTTGCTGTCGCATTGGTTGTGGTCTGGGCCGGCCTGAGTTCTCTGACAATGCGCGTCGAGCGACGCGGTCTTGCAATCGTGATGGCCGGAGCTGCACTCGGAGCTGCGCTGATCCTGACGCTGGCCGGAAGCCTGCGATTCGGACAGATCGGAGGCTGTATTGCTGCAGCTTTCTTCGGTCTGATGGTCGCTCAGTTTGTCGACCGCACGTCCGGCAAGATGCCGGACATCACTTTACTGTTTACAGGACTTTGCTGCGGGGCCATGCTCGTCGGACAGCTGAATTCCTCCAGTGACGTTCCGTTGATCAGCTTTCTGATTCCGCCTCTCGCGCCCACTTCGATCTGGCTGGGGCGTATCAGACCGTTTGCAAAGTTCACGGCCTCGTCACGCGTCCTGACCGACATCATGCTGCCGGCAATCATCGTGCTGACTGGCATCGGCATCGCCGTGAACGCAGTCTTTAACCCCTGAATGAACTGATCATACGGAAACGAATTCTGCGACTACTCCAATGATACCGTACCGCTGACAATCTCAATCGCATGCCGGGACAGGTGGAACTAAGACAGCAGGATTCACCGCAGGGGACGCAGAGGCTCGCAGAGAAATCCATACCGACTCAGCATTTCGGACCGGCGCAGAAATAACTGTCGTCTTCCGGACGTGGAGCACGTTTTAACGTGCTTGGCACGATGGAATCGTGCCCCACATATTTCTGTCCCAGTCCTTATGTCCCTCTGCGGTCCTCCGCGCCCTCTGCAGTTGAATCAAATCTCGTTTGGGTTGCAGGCGAAGCCCGCGCTGGGACATCGGTTGTCAAACAATTCCTTTCTGTTCTGCGCGCCGGGTTGCGGGGGAAGCCCGCACCAGGCGCTCTGTCGTGGACCCCTGCGATTCCTGTCGCACGTTATTCCCAGCGGAACAGCTTCAGGGCCAGCAGAAATGTCACGACGCCCCAGGTAATGATGATGGACAGTTCCGGGACGATCTGAGTCAATCCTGCACCTTCCTGCATGACTCGTCGCATCGCACCGATCAGCGGAGTCAGTGGCAGCAACGCAATCAGCGGCTGAGCAAAATCAGGAAAGCGTTCCGGAGAGAAGAAGATCCCCGAACAGATCCACATGGGCACCATCGCCAGGTTCATCAGTCCCGACATGGCTTCCAGAGTCTTTGCTCGGCTGGAAACCAGGAGTCCGATACCTGCGAACTCAAAGGCCCCCAGAATGATCAGCGGAACCATGACCAGATAGCTGCCATGATTGACAACGCCGAACAGCAGCCATGATGCAACGAGGACAATCAGGATCTCGGGAATCATGAACGCCATTCGACTGACCATAATTGCGGCGATGAAGTGAGGCTTTTTCATCGGTGTCCCGAGGAACCGCTTCAGGAGCTGCCGGATACGCATGTCGACAATGCCAAAACCAACACCCCAGATCCCGCCGCCCATCAGCCCCATGCCGAGCAGTCCTGGGACAAGGAAATCGATGTATCGACTTCCTGCTTCCGTTATCGTTTCGTCCGTTGACGGTACGGCATCGATTCGCCCGGCGGCCTTCTGAAGCACGTCATTCGCCAGGTCGCGTGCATGGACGCTTCCAGGTCGCGTCGGATCAAAGATATACCGGTACTGTTGAGCAACCTGATCGGCTGAAATGCCGGCGGAATCGGCAATAATGATCAGTTCGCTTTCGCCACCTCGGAGCTTCCTTCTGCACTCCTCCTCAGTTGCCGACGACACCAAAAGTCGTGGGCTGGCGCGCAGGGCCGTTACGAGCTCATCCGAACGTTCACCTGCCTGTACGACGACATCCACGGCTTCCATGGGTTCGCTGCGGAATGCGAGTCCCAGTGAGACAATCATCACAAGCGGAAACACGTACGACCAAAACACCGCTTCGGGTTCACGAATGAACTCGCGAATCCGGGACAGTGTCAGTTGAGTGACGGGATGCATCTTCCACGAGTTGCTCATGCGGCACCTCCAGCCGTCTCGTCGCTCAGTCCATGCCCCGCGTAATGCACGAACACATCTTCAAGCGATGCCTGGCGAGTTGTCAGTGACGTCAGTTGCAGCCGCTGCTCGGCGATAAGTGCCAGTAAAGCCGGAATCGCCACATGCGGCTCCCGAACCGACAGGCAGCGGTGCTCACTTTCCATCCGGACGGAAATCACACCCGGCAGATCTGATCCAAACTGCTCCGGCAATTCCACGGCCTGGTCGCCACTGACTGTGAAGTCCACCACATGCTCCGCCCCGAGATCCATGATCAGTTTGCGAGGCGAATCGATCGCCAGGATTTTGCCTTTGTCGAAGATTGCAACCCGGTCACACAGTCGCTCAGCTTCGTCCATGTAATGCGTCGTCAGCAGTATGGTCCCGCCCGCCTCACGAAACTCGGAGATAATCCGCCACAACTCTCGACGTGATTGCGGGTCGAGCCCTGTCGTTGGTTCATCCAGAAACAGCAGTTTCGGATTGCCCACCAGGGCAGTTGCCACGGCGACTCGCTGCCGCTGTCCGCCGGAAAGGGCCTTGATCCGTGAGTGCATCTTGTCCGTCAGCGAAACTCGTGCAATTACATCTTCAGCGTCTGGTCCCGACCGATAAAAGCTGCGAAACAGCCTCATTGTTTCGAGCACAGTGAGCTTCTCGGACAGACGAGTCTCCTGA
>JANNGQ010001074.1:0-7879 GCA_031403975.1 Planctomycetota bacterium | reverse complement strand
GGCAGCGCCTGCCTGGGCTGTTCGTGGGGCAGGCTTTCCTGCCTGCCTGGACCGTTCGTGTGGCAGGCTTCCAGCCTGCCTGGACCATTCGTGGGGCAGGCTTCCAGCTGAAAGTAACGCATGTGTTTTTGAATGGATGAGGCAGGCTGGAAAGCCTGCCCCACGATAACAGGATCAGCCCCTCATGCTGCATCGCGGGCTTGTGTCAGCGACACGGCTTCGGGCGGCACCGGCGATTCAACCAGCTTCATCTCCCGCACGGTCAGCTGCTCCAGCAATTCCCGTATGGTGCGTTCGGCTTCGCTGCGATCGTGTTGCCAGCGGTCCTGCATTTCCGTGAGCTGCGACTGCAGCGACAGGATGGTTTCATTCTGATCGTCCACGACAGAACCGGACGTGCGCGAGGAGTGTTCTGATTCCTTCGACGCAAACCAGAGTTCAAGTTCAGCCCGATCACGGCGGAATTGCAGCTGACGTTCGGTGACGTCACTGCCGGCGGCTTCTACTTTATCCCGCTCGGCATTGATCTGGGACCTCAGGCGATCGAAGAAGGACTGCACATCGCCGCGGGACTGTTCCAGCCTCGCACGAGCGGCATCCGATGACGATGTGTCCCGAAACAGTGACACGCGGGCTTCTTCTATGGCCAGCCGCTGCTCCAGAATCTCGCTCTGAGTCTGATCAAGTTCTGCGCGCAGCCGGTTCAGCCGCTGCGAGCGATCCTCCAGGCGTGCGGCGAGATCCGCGATGGAAGACTCCTGCTGTCGAATACGCCGGTGTCGGCTTTCAATGTCGCGCAGAATCGCATCCTGTTCCTCTTCGCTGCGCCGCTGCTGGCGCTGGATGTCTGCCAGCGCGGCCGTCTTTGATCGACTCACAATCTGTGCTTCACGCCCCAGTGATGCCTCGCGATCCATGAGGAGAGTACGAATATGCTCCAACTGCCGGAAACGCAGCCGATGCAGTTCCAGAAAACGCAGGCGCTCACTGCGGAACATCTGCTGCTCGCGGCGAAACTCGCGGAGTTCCGTTTCGAGATCCTCTTTGGCACGAGTCAGATGCTCGAACTGAAACCGATATCGGCGCTGCAGATTGTTCTGTTCGGTCAGCAGAGTCTGCTTTTTCTTGTCTGTTTCTTCCGTCAGGCGCTGCTGTTCGGCTTCGACCTGTTGCCCGAAAAGCTCCCGCTGCTGCTGCAGATCTTCGGCCTGCTGCTGCAGTTCGAGCCACTGATTCTCCTGCGTCTGTTTCCACTCGAGCCTCTGGCGGTTGATCAGAGCGATTTCCGCAGCCAATTCCTCCCGGGCATTGTCCGCCAGCCGCCGGCGTTCTGCTTTCCGTTCTTCGTCGAGCAGCAGCAATCGCTGGGAGTGATCCTGCCGCTCGCGTTCGGCCTGATCACGCAGGCGAGCGCGTTCGGAATCCAGGAACGCGCGCTCCTGACTGAGCTTCATCCGCTCTTCGTCCAGCTCGGCACGCACCGACTGTTTAAGAAGCACCCGTTCCTCCGCGAGGGCGCGTTGAGCGGAGCGATGCTCTGCCGCCTGCCGTTGCAGGAATTCTTCCTGGTGCGAAACCTTCACCAGCCGCTGTTCAAGATCGGCCATCATCTCGCGCTGGTCAGCGCGGTCCGCCGCGACCTGTGCGGCGAATTCCCCGGCGCGCAGTTCAAACGCCCGACGGTCTGCCTCGAGCTGATTCTGGTCCGCCGAAATCTGTGCGCGGCGATGCTGCAGCTCGGAGAATCGGACCTGCAGAGATTCCGCAGCGGCAGAGGCCTGCAACAGGATTTTTAGCGCATCCGATTCCGCCGTCCCATGTGCCGATTCAGCATCCTGCCGTTGCGCATCGATCCCGGATCGCATCTGAAGCGATGCATTCACAGCGCCCGAGGCTGAAGTCGCTGGCTCCGTCAGAGCCTCAGCAAAGTTGTCCGGCATGTTCGGGACTCCTTTCCCAAACGAAATCTCAGGGTGAAGCAGCTCCAGCCAGCGCCTTGTCGAGCATCATCACAAACTGGCCTTTAGCTGCCGCTCCCACAACCTTGTCCACCATCTCGCCGTTTTTGAACAGCAAGACTGCCGGAATACTCGTGATCCCGTATTCGGCAGCTGTCTGATAGTTGTCGTCCGTGTTGACCTTGCCGATCTTCACTCGACCGGAGTACTCGACTGCGAGCTGTTCAACAGTCGGCATCAGCATCCGGCATGGACCGCACCAAGGTGCCCAGAAATCCACCAGAACCGGTTCCGCGGCTTCCAGAACCTGAGATTTGAAATTCGCGTCTGAAAACTCATGCAAATCGCCAGCCATTTGTTTTTGTCTTCCTCAAACGAAGTGCGTTGCTGCAATCGTGCTGTCGGCTGTCTGCCAGTGGCGAGTGCAATTTATGCAAATGCACTGCCCGACAGGCCCCAATCAGCGCAAATCGCCAGCCTTGAATGCCAACTCAAACCGCCCCTGCAGAATCAGGCAGTCGCGTACGGTATCGCAACTGAAATTCGACCCCGGGAACGCAGCGGGGCCGAATTATTGGACAACCAGTTGACACTGTCAACGCGGGTCGAGTCCGGTTAATTCCCGCGTCGTGTCCCACTCGGTCGGTTGTTTCAGCAAAAACAGCCGACCATGACCGAATTCTCACGAATCCGGCTACTGGTTGCGAAATTGTAGCTGAAGTCGTGAGACTTCAGGGCGGAACTCTCACGTGCTCCGCTACTCCGATTTCGGTGCATCGACGGGTAGTGCAGTCTTTGTCGCGAGTGCTTCATTGACGGCGGTAAGTTGATTTGGGTAATCGGTCACTTCCGTTGCAGTGTAGTCTCGCACCATCCAGCGGACGAGCAGATCCAGGTCGGTATCCGAGAGCTGCTGCGGTGAATAGGGCGTCATGCGATTCTTCGCGCCGTAATGACGCAGAGCGTCCGGATGCCGAATAAAGTCTCTCAGCCAGGCGGACGAACCGTATTGAGCCAGCGTGGGATAACTGCCCGCTGCAGTGTCATCCGGCTGAGCCGGGAACGGCTTACCGATTGTCTCATGGCACGACGCACAGGACGTTCCGTTCAGAGCCCCGGACCAGTCACCATGGACCGCCAGCTTGCGGCCCCGCTCGACAAGTGTTGCTTCAACCGCCGTACCTGCGTGTCCGGCCTCGGCAATGAGAAACTCAACCAGCGCCTTCCGATTGTCGGCGTTGTCCGGCGAATTGAGAGATTCGGCGTTGCCTGACGTCCAGTCGGCCATTTCGGAATTGTCCGGATCGATGAATTCCACGCTTTCGCCAGCCGCGGATTTCTGCCGCGCTTCTTTGTACCAACCGGAATTCTTCAGCCACTCGAAGTGGTTTGCGTAATCCGTTACGACAGCCGTCATCCATTCGCGGCTGGCGAATGTACCAAGATCCGCCGCAGCCGGTGAAGCAATCTGCGGGAGTGGCTCACCTTCCCTGGGTGCGTCCATCACAAGGCTGCCACGACCGTCATGGCCGTTGTAACGATGGCACGCGGAGCAGTGCTGAGCGAAGAGCCGTGGTCCCTGAGTGAATGGGTCTCGTCGCAACAGCGAAATCGCTCCTTCAACAGGAATCATGTCCGGTCCGGACGCCAGTTCGATCGATCGTCCGCCTTCCCGATGAGCCTCCGCCAGTGCCGCCTGATGGTCGCGGTGATTCGCGTCTTCGTAGAACGCCATGATTGTCAGCACCACGACGCCGAGGGCAAGCAGCCAGATGAACGCTCTGTTGAATTGATGACCCGCATTGCCGAACAGTTTTGCGATGAAAGGCATCACGGCAATAATGCTCATGATGATTCCGGGCAAGATGATCGCCCCGAACATCGGACCCAGCGCGTCCACTTCCTCAAATCGCAACAGTCGGAACAGGAACAGAAAATACCACTCCGGTCGGGCTGCATCGAATTTGACTGACGGATCCGCCGGCGCGCCCAACTCCGCTCTGCGATACATCGCCAGCAGCAGCACCACTGCAAGTATGCCGAGACAGGCCACTGCATCTTTCAGCACCTGATCCGGCCAGAAAGTCGTTTCCGGGGCGTGCTTCGGATCATGCACCGTCAGACCGTGCCGGCGGAAGACGTAAACATGCAGTGCGAGGAATGCCACCAGCAGAGTCGGCAGAATTCCGGCGTGCATCGCAAAGAATCGCGTCAGCGTGAGATGACCGTATTCACGGCCTCCCTGAGCCAGCGTCTGGATTTCAGCTCCGACGACGGGCGTGGCACTCATGATGTTCGTGGTGACCTGAGTCGCGTAATAACCCTTCTGATCCCAGGGCAGCAGATATCCAGTGAGGGACAGCCCCAGTACGATCTGCATGAGCACCAAACCCAGCCAGAAATTCATCTCACGCGGGGCTTTGTAGGCACCATCGATGATGACCTGCATCAGATGGATTGCCATCAGCACGACCATCGCCTGGGCGGCATAATGGTGCAGACCGCGAATGATGTATCCGAGGTACATCTCGTGTTCAATGTAAAAAACGCTCTCCCAGGCAGTGCGTGTACTCGGGCTGTAGGCTGTCCACAGCATAAAACCGGTGATCATCTGCAGGACGAACGTGAAAACCAGCGTGCTGCCCCACACATAGCGCCATCGCGCCCCGCCAGGAACTCGCTCGTAGAGTGCTTCATGCAGCAGCTGTCTGAAACCTGTGCGACTGTCGAACCAGTTGATCAACGCATTCATCGGGCAGTGACTTTCCAGGCGGTTCACGGTTATCGGGACAGACCACGGGCTCTTTGCTGCACACCGCCCGCGGGTGTTTCAGACGAGAGGTCTGTGATTCCGCAACGTATGTCCGCATGATCCGCCGTGAGATTGTCAGGGAATCGCAGGAAACACTCAAGCCGATTAAAAGATTCCCAGCATGTCTTTTGCGTCATCCGTCATGCGATCCGGGGTCCAGGGCGGCGAGAGAGTGATGGCGATTGCCGCTTCGTCAACGTCATCCAGCCGTTCCAGCGCCATCTTCGCCTGCTGCACGATCTGAGGACCGGCAGGACATGCGGGGCTCGTGAGGGTCATCGAAACAGCAACCTTGCGGTCTTCCTGATTGACCGAATAAATGAGCCCGAGATCAACGATGTTGACCATCAACTCGGGATCAATCACCTGCTTCAGCGCTTCAATCAATTCTGTATCACTGGCCATGGATCACTTCTCATTTCTTACGTAGCAGCCCACACCGCACCGTCCCGGATTTCCACCCTGAAGACACGAATCGGCTCTGTCGCCGGCATGCACAGGGCCTTGCCTGTTTTCAGATCAAATCTGGCGGAATGGCGCGGGCAGATGATCGAGCAGTCCTGGAGCAGTCCATCAGCAAGAGGCTGACCATCATGAGAACACACGTCTTCAATGACGTGGAACTCTGCTCCGATGCGCACCACCAGCGCCGGCACGTCGTCCACGAAAACGCTGCGGCGTTCACCTGGCTGAAGTTCGTTGATCCCGATCACGCGTTCCATGATTGTGTTTCTGTGGCGTCAGTTCCCGGATCAGGATTTCCTGAGACCGTGCATCGCGACTGTCTCAATGCCCAGTTTGCTCTGTACGGTCCGGCTCAATGTGGTGCGCACAACTTCGATCGGAATGCGGTCGTAAACCTTCTGGAAGAATCCTTCCACGATCATGTGCATGGCGTCGTTTCGGCTGATTCCGCGGCTCATGCAGTAAAAAATCTGTTCCTGATCGACGCGGCCTGTGGTTGCTCCGTGCGTACACCGCACGTCGTCGGCTTCGATCTCAAGCCCGGGGATCGAGTCGCAGCGGGCATCGTCGCTCAGCATCAGTGCATCGCTGCGCTGATAGCCGTCGGTCTGCTGTGCCGCCGGATCAACCTTGATCATACCGCGCCAGATGACTCGCGCTTCGTCCTGCAGGACTTCCTTATAGAGTAGGTCGCTGTGAGTTCCCTGGGCTTTGTGGTGCTGCTGCGTGTAATAACTGATCTTCTGGCGATTGCTGGCAAAGGTCACGCCGTTGACTTCCGCGGTGGCCGCGCGTCCGTTCAGGTTGATGTCCTGATGGATGTGCGACAGTCTGCTCCCGAGCCCGACGACAGTCCACTGCAGCGACGCATTGCCGGCTACGACGCCTGCCTGGTGCGCGAAGTGCCAGGATTTCTGATTCCAGTTCTGCAACTGAACGTAGCGGAGATTTGCATTGCGGCCCACGATCAGCTCCACGCATCCGACATGCAGCCCTGCGATTTCGGCCGACGCCGACGTCGTCTCTTCCAGCAGAGTCGCGCGGGCTCCGTCCTCCAGAATGACCAGCGTATGACCAAACTCGGCAACTCCGTCGCGGCTGTGAGCAATCAGGCTGTGCAGGGGTAATGCGACTTCAACATTGCGAGGCACATACAGCAGCGTACCGCCGGTCCAGAACGCCGCATGCCATGCCGAAAACCGATCCGCATCAGGGCGTACGGCCTGGCTCATGAAATAAGGTTCGAGCAGTTCGCGGTGGCGTGTCAGCAGATCGCTCAGTTCTCCGAACAAAACTCCCTGCGATCTGATGTCATCTGCGATCTGCGAATGCGTCACTTGTCCATCAACATGTGCCACGGAGCCGCCGTATTCCGTCTTGTCACTGAGCAACGTCGAAATGCCCGTCTCGTCTGCAGCGCCGTCGGACGGACGGAACTTGTTTGCGTTGAAGATCCGGAGATCGACGCGCTTGAATTCTTCCGGATTCAGCTCCTCCAGCAGAAGGTTTGAATAGGTTTCAAACGCAGCGCGACGAGCATTGGTGAGCCATGCGGGCTCGTTTCGAGTCTCCAGGAACCGCTCGAAGACGTCATTGCTGAAGCCGATGCGGCCGATGTCGATAGTGATGGTCATCGTTACCAGGATTTCAATTCAAATTCGGGGGGAACTGTCATCCCGCAACATCAAGATCCAAATGGGATCGTCTGCCGGATGCAAGTCTGTCGGATTCTCTCAAGTGCCGCCCCGGGAAGATCCTCATCGACTACGACCTGCGATGCTCCAGAGCCCCTCAGGCGTTGCACAAAAATAAGATACGGGGGGAGAAGCCCGGCTTTTTGAAAAAGCCGGGCTTCTGCGAGCTGTGCCAATGGAGATTACCCCACTGAGCCTTCCATCTGCAATTCGATCAGCCGGTTCAGTTCGACGGCGTATTCCATGGGAAGTTCCTTAACCAGCGGCTCAATAAAGCCGGTCACAATCATCGCCGACGCTTCGACTTCCGAGAGACCGCGGCTCATCAGATAGAAGAGCTGCTCTTCGCCGATCTTTGAAACGCTGGCTTCGTGTTCAATGGCGACGTTCTGCTCTTCCACCTCAATGTACGGATAGGTATCGCTGCGGCTGGCCGGGTCAAGAATCAGTGCATCACACACGACGTTGGATTTGCAGTTTTTGGCATCCTTCTGAACCTTGACCAGTCCGCGATAACTCGACCGGCCTCCGTCTTTGGAAATACTCTTACTGATAATCCGGCTGGAAGTGTTCGGAGCGCAATGGACCATCTTGGCTCCGGCGTCCTGATGCTGCCCGGCTCCGGCAAATGCGATGGACAGAGTCTCTCCGCGAGCACCGGGTTCCATCAGCCAGATCGCGGGATACTTCATGGTCAGTTTGGAACCCAGGTTGCCGTCGATCCACTCCATCAGCGAATCGCCGTACGCCATCGCTCGTTTCGTGACGAGGTTGTACACGTTATTGGACCAATTCTGAATCGTGGTATAGCGACAGCGAGCCCCGCGTTTGACAACGATCTCAACCACAGCTGAATGCAGGCTGTTACTGCTGTAGGTCGGTGCCGTACAGCCCTCGACATAATGCACCGAAGCGCCCTCGTCAACAATAATCAGTGTTCGCTCAAACTG
>JANNGQ010001073.1:0-2646 GCA_031403975.1 Planctomycetota bacterium | reverse complement strand
TAAACGAGGTGCTCTAACCAACTGAGCTAAGCGCCCTGGGAAGACAAATGACCGTAGGTTGGACATTGCTGTCCGACTGCACAGCGGACGAGCCTGGACGCCCATCCTCCGAAATCGACACTCAGCAATGTCCGTCCGACGATGGCTGCATTCGCCGATTCGTCAGGAGTATCGGCGGTTCCGCGACGTGATTCAAGTTCGTGGCGGAAAGTGCCGGTTCTGAGGTACAAGAAGTCTTTCCCCAGCTTTGCAGGTTTATTAGAGTCCGCATTCACTGGCAGCTTACCGAACCCCCGCGACGTGCCATAGACGCGAATCGGTGTCGGCGATGGAATTCGAAGGAGTTGGCGCCGGAAGGGAATCTGAAAGATGGCATTTGAGCCGCAACGGTTTATCCATGCCGCCAACATCCGGCTGGACGTTCCCGTCAGTGTGCAGACTGCGGATGCACTCACGGACGAACTGCGTTTCGCCTTTGAAGACGCCACGCTGCATGCGTTTGACGAAGTCATCGAAGCGTGTGTGAAGAAGGATGTCGACTTTCTCCTTCTGTCCGGCAATGTTTTTGTCGAAGCGGACCGCAGTCTGAGAGCACGCCTGGCGCTGCTCAAAGGAGTTCATCGTCTCGACGAGCACAGTATTCAGGTGATTGTGCTTCCGGGAGACAGCGATCCTCCGGAAGCCTGGCGTGCGATACCCGAGTTGCCTCAGAATGTCGTGGTGTGTTTCAGCTCGAATCCTGAGCCGGTCGAGTTGTTCGTGAAGGAGCACCTGGCCACGACCGTGTCGGCCTCAATGTGGTTCGGTGAGGCGGATGCATTCGGCATTCGAGTCATTGCCAGGGGCGGCGAGGGAGTTCAGCCGTTCCGCATCGGCGTCGTGAGTAAGGCCAAATACGAGGAAGCCCGCCGCATGGCGTCGATGGCCGCATCGGCTTCGGATGATGCCTTAGCGGTTACCATGCAGAATGTGTCGTCCGGCGAACAATTGAGTACGCCGGACAGCGATCGTGATGCATCAACCGACGACGATTCCACTCGTGTGTGGCGGTCGATCGACGCTGCGGACGGTGAGCGACCACGAAAGGCTCCGGGCAATCCCCGCCGCGGCATTCAGAGATCATTGGAGACGCTCGAAACCGGGCCCGCGGATGCTCATCCATCCCTTGATCCGGGCTTCATTCACTACGTCGATGAGATGCTGCAGGGAGGCCAGCTGAACTACCTGGCTCTGACGGGTGAACTGGCTCGCACGACACTTTGGAGGGACGACGGCGTTGTGCATTGTCCCGGAACAACTCAGCCCCGCAGTCAGATGGAAGCCTCAGGCGGAGCGTGTTCGCTGGTCGAGGTTTCCGCGACCGGTGAAGTCCGGATTACATCCGTTGATTCCAGTTGTGTCGACTGGAAGCAGATCGAAGTCCATGTCGCGCCGCACACGAATCTGTCGGCGATGCTGCAGCAGATGAAGACGCGGCTGATCGAAATGAAATCAGGGGCCGCTGACCGCATCTGGTCGGTGCAATGGATTCTGCGGAGTGCCCTTCCGGTGCTGCAGGAACTTGCTCGCAACGATCTGGACGTTGCCGCTGCTGTCGAACTGGATGAGCTTCGGCTGGCAAGCCGCACGATTCGGCTTCTGCATGACATTCGTTCGCTGCCGAATGCCTGGCCGATGGAGGATCCTCCGACTGCTCTCGCTGACCAGTACCAGTCGATGGTGAGCGACTCCCGGGAGCTCTCCGACGATGCTTTGCTGAGCCTGATCGAGTCCGACAAGCAGCTCACGACAGGCTGGAAGCACCGGCTGACGTCTTTGCTGCCGTCGATTGACCCGGAGCAGGTTCTGGCTCGGATGAGGTCTGACGGAGCGACGTGGTTTCTTCCTGAATTCGGTCTCGATAATGACCTGGGTGAAGTTGCCGACACGGCTGATTCATTCGAAGAGTTTTCACAGGAACAAGACCAGACGGAGGATACTGACGACGAACTTGAGAGCTCCGAAACTTCCGACGCGGAGGACCTGGATGAATAGGATTTCGGCTGGCAGCGTTTTACTGATGCCCCGCCGTTCTGTTCGCGGACCGAACAACGACTCACCAAGGAATCCGGCATGAAGCTGACAGAAATTGACATCGATCGTTTTCGCATCTGGCGAAGCCTACTGCTGCGGCTCGACCCGAAGGGACTCAACGTCATCTACGGTCCGAACGAAGCCGGCAAGACGACTCTCATGCGTTTCATCCGGTCGACGTTGTACGGTTACGAACCGCTGGCGACGGAACCGGCATGGCACCGGCCGGATGCCGAGCAGCCTTGGCGCGGAGCTTTGCGCTGCGAACACGGCGGGCGGACATGGCGAATACACCGGCGAGCGGAACTGAATGGCCGCGGAAAGCTGCGCCTGTCGGGCGGCCCTGAAGGGCTCGACAAAGATCTGGCACTGGGCACGATTCTGTCGAACACCGACGAAAACGTTTATACCGATATTTTTGCGGTCGGTGTGCGTGAACTGCAGCAATTGGCGACGCTCGGTACGAATCGGGTGGCAGAGTACATTTATGGACTGTCGCTGGGGCCTCGCGGTCGGCAGATTCTGGATTCGCTGGCGTCCGTCAAAGAGCGCCGCGCAGGGATGTTCGGTGAG
>JANNGQ010001072.1:0-3253 GCA_031403975.1 Planctomycetota bacterium | reverse complement strand
CTTCTGGAAGCCGGGCTGGGTCGAGCCGTCGGACACGGAGTGGCGTGATGTGCAGTCCACGTTGCTCGCGGGCGAGGCGTGGATTGCCTCGTGATCGTCAGCGTCCGGCCACGATGATTGAGTCGTCGAGTCTTCTGCGGTGGGCCCAGTTCAGCGAGCCGACGTTCTCCAGGATCGATGTTCAGCGTCCGCAGCAGGGCTCTGACGTCGACGGCACCGATGATCTCGTAGCCGGCCAACCGGTCGATCGCCTGCGCGATCTCGTCACCCAGAAGCGTGGTGATCTCACGCGCTTCGACATCGATGGTGGTCAGGTGACGGCAGCGGATCGAGAGCGGAACGCACTACCTGCAACGGCGCCCCGCGCGGCGGGCGCAAGCCAAGGCGAAACAACCAGAAGCTGACCTCGTCATCGTGGGGATCAAGCGCGTAGTGATCGCCGTCACGATAGATCGGTGCGCGCGCCGGCTTGCACCGCTTGAGCGAAGCCAGCGCATGTCCTGGCGTCGCCGCAACACCTGCGGCAGCGAGGTGAGCTGCCGCTTCCGCGAGGGTCATGGGCTCGCCGCGCTCGAGCAATGCCACCAACAGCAAGCTGTAGCAGTTGGCATCGGGTCTCGACTTGGCGTCCTCAACTCGTGGCGCCCGGATGCCAAGGACGTCGCAGTAGGCGTTGCGGCTAGTCGTCACGCTCGCCCCACCGCGAGAACCGTCTTCTTGTTATGGCTTCAGCCACGGACCGAAGACCGCGTTCAAGAGTGTCTCGTCAAGATAGAAACTGGTCGTCCTGAGTCGTTCGAGCAAGTCGGGCACATTCACCAGGCTTTGCTCGGCACCCGTCCTGAGCACCCCCAACGTGCCTGTCACTCGCAGGTGTCGGCGCTTCGCCTCAGCACGGCCCGCCGCTTCGTCGATCAAGAGCAAGTCGGCGTGCAGTGTCTCGGCGAGCGCGATAGCCGACCGTTCGCCGAGGTCTAGATCGTCGGTGATTGCCTCCACGACCTCGGACGCAACTGGGCGAACCTCGGCCCACGAGGGCGGCCCCGTGATCCACTCGCGCACAACACCCGGGGCACCAGCGGCCGAGAGCTCGCTAGCGACGGCCTGAGGCACCAGAACCTGGCCGTAGAAGCGTCGAAGAAGATCGACTTGTTCCAGCTGGATCAAGTAATGCAGCGGCCCGCTGTCGGCCACGACGATCATCGGCTTGGCAAGATGCCGAGATCGCGATGCGCGGCGAGGTCGTCCTCGAGATCCGCGGTGGCGTAATGCAGCGGTACCTGATGCTCCTTGAGCAGCGCGTGCACAAAAACACATGCGTTTTTCCCGTCCCGGCAGGCTGGAAGCCTGCCCCACAAAGAATCAAGTCAAGGCAGGCTGGAAGCCTGCCCCACAAAGAATCGCGACTAAACCGACAGTCCCTTCGCCTCAGTGGTTCAACGGCTTCTGTGCTGCTGAACTGGGAAGAAAGTAGCGCACAGGCCTGTAAACCAGCGGGGCGAGCCCGGTGGCGGTGTGATTGTGCGCGGCGCGGCAACCGTCATCTCACGGCCATCGTCTCGCGCTTCCAGCGGATGATGTCGTCGAGGATGGAGTCGAGCGTCGACGTGGGCTTTTGGCCAATGGTTTCCAACAGCCGGCTGACGTTGGGAACTCGTCGCTGCACGTCTTCGAAATCTTCGCTGTAGGCACGATTGTAGGGAACGAATTCGATTGTCACGGCCGGATTAATCTTCGCGATGACTCGCTGAGCCAGTTCCAGAATTGACACTGGCTGATCGCTGCCGATGTTGAACACTCGGCCCTCGCCGGCGTCTGTGCTCATCAGTTTCGTGATGCAGCGCGTGATTTCGGCCACGTGAGCAAAGCAGCGGACCTGAGAGCCGTCGTCGTATACAATGACCGGGCCGCCTTTCAGAGCTGCTTCAACAAATCGCGGGACGACCATGCCGTAGTTGCCGACCTGACGCGGGCCGACGACATTGAAGAATCGCCCGACAGTGACGCCGAGTCCGTACTTGCGGTGATAAGCCAGCGCGAGAAACTCATCGATGGCTTTGGAACATCCGTAGGCCCAGCGGGGACGGCTTGTGGGGCCGAGATGCAGGTCGTCGTCTTCCACCCACGATTCGCCTGGATGCTTGCCGTAGACTTCGCTGGTCGACGCCAGAAAAAATTTCTTCACGGTCCCCTGTGCCGCCAGTCGCAGCAGCTGTTCCGTCGGGTAGATGTTGGTCTCGATCGTCCGCACCGGATCGTCGGCCACCAGTTTTACTCCAACCGCTGCGGCAAGGTGATAGATCGTGTCACACCCATGAACCGCTTCGCTCAGAGCCACCGGATCAGTAATGGAACCGTGACGGATCTCCAACAGGCTGTTGTGCCGCACTTCATCCAGATTATGTGACCGGCCCGTCGAGAGATTGTCCAGCACGACGACCGCCTGCCCCTGACTCAGAAGCAGTTCTGTCAGATGACTGCCAATGAATCCCGCACCGCCCGTCACCAAGCACTTTGTCATTCCGGTTGCTGCCTCGTTCACCCGTGAGGATCGTCGGGAATTCGCCAGGGACAGGCAATTCCCCCAAAGCTCAGACCATACCAGCAACCGCAGTTTGACGCGAATGTCCAACTACTGTGGGCCAGCCCATCTCGATCCGAATTCTCACGAATCCGGCTACAAGGGTCCTTCACGGCGTTGAGCGGCGGGCCAACGGTAGGCTGCAAACTCCGGATGTTCACTTCGATTGTCACGATCGTTCACGTCAGCGCACTCGTGGCTTTACGTACAGCCGGACCACATTGATGCACACAACAATGCGTCAATTGTCTCAAATGGATGCACAGAATGATGTTACGTGACAAGTACAGCTGCATGGGCCGTGCGGATTCCGCCCGTGGTACGGGCTGTGCAGGTTGCTCCTGATGTTGTGACGTCAACGGTCGCATTGATCGTGCGGAATGCGAGAACGGTGCCGGTTGCCTCTTACTCAGAGCCATCAGGGGCCGTCCCGAGAGAGACATTCCAAAGCGATGCAATGCGACCCGCTCTGGTCACTGCGAGAGAGAGGGAGACAGCGGCCTGAGAAACCGCCTGCGACTGACGGAGTTCAGTCGTTGAGTCCGTCCGACGCGAGAAGGGGTTTCAAAACCCCTCTCTCGCATCGGGTGACTTCGCCCGGCCATGAACATCGCACAACTCTTCGCTGACCTCAGTCGCCGATCGCCGACCTTCGGGACCGCTGATCGCACT
>JANNGQ010001071.1:0-4116 GCA_031403975.1 Planctomycetota bacterium | reverse complement strand
GGTTTGCAGTGGTCGTAGCGACAATATTGCTTGATCCCGGTCACACTTATTGGAACAACCCCAGCGCGACTGCTGAGTTGATCATTCGCAACACTGTGCTTCTTGGTGTGTTCGCGCTCGGCAGTGCGGTGATCATCATTTCCGGCGGCATAGACCTGTCGAGCGGTTCCGTGATTGCGATGAGTGCGACGGTGTTCGGAAGTCTGCTCGTCGTACTGGACCCGGAAGGATTCAAAGCCGGCGACCTGGCAACATCCGCGATTGTTGTCGCGACAATCGGGACACTTCTCGCAGGAGTCATGGTGGGGACACTGCACGCCTGGCTGATCACCTGCGTCGGACTGCCGCCGTTCATTGCGACTCTCGCAACGCTGGTCGGCCTGCGTAGTTTCAGTCGCGGACTGACTCAGGCCGTGATGAACAACAAGTCACAGATCGATTTCCCGGATGCCAGCCTTCGCGATTCGATCAAAAACGTGACCAACGTTTCGATCGTATTCATTCTGGTTGCGCTGGCTGTGTGGTTTCTGATGAGCCGCACAGTCATCGGTCGCCACCTGCATGCAATGGGAGGCAACGAACAGGCCGCGAAGCTCAGCGGGATCAGGACTGACCGCCTGAAATGGCTGGCGTATATTCTCGGGGCGGTCACTGCTTCAATGGTTGGGATCGCCGATTTTGCTGATACTGGTTCCGCCAAACCCGACACGCAGGCCCGGGGCTACGAACTCAACGCAATCGCGGCATCGGTGATCGGCGGCTGTTCGCTGCAGGGCGGCGTAGGGACCATTCCCGGCACAGTCCTTGGTTGCTTGTTCCTTCGAACGATCATCGACGCAGTGAATAAGGTCGTCGGAATCGGCGCTGATGTGTACGAAGGGATGATCGTCGGAATTGTTGTCGTGCTGGCCGTGACATTCAGTCAGCGCGGTGCACATTCGTCCGGGCGGAAGTTTTTCGGGACATTGATCGGATGGGCGTCAATCCCGGTTCTGGGGCTGCTTGCGGGGATGTCATTCATGCTGTTCTTCCGCGACAAACCGTGGTTCGCGCCGGCGTACGCCGTTACGTTCGCCGTCATCACCGCAGCGATTCTCGTTGCGCGAGGCTTCATGGAAATCAGGCAGAAGAAAGGCTGATCTCGTTACCAGGCTCCAGCCTGGTAACGGGCATCCCGGAGGCTCTGCTTCGCGCCGCACGCTGCGGCATGATCGGGACGCCGCAGCGAAGCAGAGCTTCGGGGACAGGCGTTCCCAGGCAGGAGCCTGGGAACGAGGAGTTAACATGGAACCGATCATTTCAATTCGATCTGTCGGCAAGCAGTTCGGGGCGGTCCGCGCGCTGCAGGATGTCAGCTTTGATGTCGCGCCGGGTGAGCTGCATGCGGTCATGGGCGAAAACGGAGCGGGAAAAAGTACGCTGATGAAGATCCTGTCGGGAGTCATCAGTGACTTCGACGGCGAGTTTCTGATTCGTGGCCAGCCGGTGCAGTTTTCCGGGACACGCGAGGCCGAGCGAGCAGGAATCAGCATCATTCACCAGGAACTCAACCTGGTGGAACAACTCTCCGTTGCGGCCAACATCTTTCTCGGCCGTGAATCGTGTTCGTTTCTCGGCATCCTCAACCAGCGAGTGATGAATGAACGAGCGGCTGAGCTGCTGGCTCAGCTCGATACGAACATTTCTCCGCGCGTCCCGGTCGGGACACTTCGCGTCGGCGATCAGCAGCTTGTGGAGATCGCGAAGGCCCTGTCTCTGCAGTCGGACATCCTCATCATGGATGAACCCACGAGTGCTCTGACCGAATCGGAAGTTGCTCGGCTCTATCGTGTCATCGACAAGCTGCGGGCTCGCGGCGTGACGATCATCTACATCTCGCACAAGATGGACGAAGTCTTCCGGCTGGCCGATCGGATCACCGTCCTCCGCGATGGACGGTTCGTTCAGACGGTCCGGCGCACCGACACAACACCGCGCACGATCGCGCATCTGATGGTCGGTCGCGATATTTCCCCGAGGCAGACACATGCCAAGGATCGCGAAGCTTCCGTGGTGCTCGAAGCGCGAAAACTGTCACTGCCGTGGCCCGGTCACTCGCGCGGCTGGCGGCTGAAGGACATCAGTCTGCAACTGCATCGCGGCGAAATCCTCGGCATTGCCGGATTGATGGGTGCCGGGAGGACGGAATTGCTCGAATGTCTGTTCGGAGCCAGTGAACTGCCGCCGCAGGGAGAAATCTTCATTGAAGGCAGGCCGTGTCATTTCCGTCATCCGTCGCAGGCAATGAACGCCGGTGTCGCGATGGTCACGGAAGACCGTAAGCGGCTTGGTGTGTTTGCTCACATGTCTGTACGGCAGAACATCACGATCTGTTCACTGCGTGACTCATCGACCGTCGGTGTGATTTCCGGCGGGAGCGATCGAACCGCCGCCGTCAGCCAGATCCGGGCCATGTCGATCCGCACGGACAGTCCGGAAGCCATGATCACTACGCTCAGCGGAGGCAATCAGCAGAAGTGCATCATCGGCCGCTGCATGCTGATCAGACCCAAAGTTCTACTTCTGGACGATCCGACTCGAGGAGTCGATATCGGAGCCAAGGCGGAGTTGTACCTGCTGATGGAACAACTGGCTTCGGAAGGCATGGCAATCATCGTCACGTCGAGCGAACTGCCGGAATTGCTGACCGTCAGCGACAGGATTCTGGTGCTCAGTGAAGGTGTCATGACCGGCGATTTCGTACGCTCCGAAGCCACCGAACAGCGCATCATGGAAGCGGCGACAAAGGCGCATGCATGAGATAAGGATTGCACGAGAAACATGTGTCGCGTTTGGGTGTTGAGCCGCAGAGTGGCAACAGCTCGGTGCCGGAGGCGACAGCCTCCGGACACAGAGCATTCGCGGTTCAAGCTCCAGCGGAGCGAAAGCCTGCTGCCGCCTCTCCGAGGCTGAAAGTTACTGCGGGCATTGTCCGATGGCTCGCGCCACCGGCACCGGGCTGCTGCTGCTCCGCAGCTTGTTTTTCGAGTTGTTTGAAAGACACGGGAGTTGGCGGATCGCTCCTGACCGTCGTACTGTGCATACGCCGTTCCGTTTGATTCTCCTCCAACCGCAACTCCGTTCAACCCCGGACCGGATCAGTCCAGACTCGGAAGGACTGAAGCTGGTTTCTGCCAAACGTGGTCGTGAGTGCCACGTCGGCAGCGTCGCGGCCGCGGGCCATCAGGATCCGTCCGATGCGCGGCGAGTTATTGCGGGCGTCAAACGGATGCCACGCTCCGCCGAGATAAACTTCGAACCACGCGCTGAAATCCATCGGACAGGCGGCAGCCGGAACACCGATGTCGCCGAGATATCCCGTGCAGTACCGGGCAGGTATGTTCAGACTGCGGCAAAACGTGATTGCGAGATGCGTGAAATCACGACAGACTCCGGCCTGTTCGCGAAAAACTTCCTGCGCCGTTCGATTGGCCCTCGCCTGCTGGTAGTCGAAATGAATATGGTTGTGGACGAAATCGCAGACAGCCTGCACCAGCGACCAGCCGGCCGGTAAAGTCCCGAACAGGTTCCACGCGATGTCCTTCAGCTCACTGTCGACCTCGCAGTAACGGCTCGCCAGCAGGAAGGCCAGGACTTCATCAGGCAGTCCTTCGACCGCGTGCTGGTGTGCGTTCGGGACCTGTATGTCCGGCTGTCCGGAATCTTCGACGGTGGCATCGTTCCTGAGCACCACTCGACCCGCAGTGACGACCATGCGAGAGCAACGATTGCCGTATCCGTCCTGATATTCCGTGATCGGCACCTGCGGTTCGACCAGCAGGCATTCAGCTCGGCGAATGCTGCAGGTTGCTGCCGGATGAATATGACCCAGCGCCAGAAGCGGTGTTGGTTTTTCGAACTGAAACTCAACGACGTACCCAACTCGAATCAGCATGACTGGCGTTCTTTCCTAACCGCGTGGGACGGTCAGCATAGCCGATCCATCACGAAAGACGCACCATCGTTCAGCACATTCCGAGTTTGCGCGAAGCGGGTCTGCTGTGGTTCTTACTGTTGGCCCGCCGCTCCGTCGGCGGGGGTTTGTCGAGTGACAGCCAACGCCGTGAAGGATTTTGG